>NZ_QLJK01000018.1:0-117508 GCF_003950715.1 Sphingomonas sp. S-NIH.Pt3_0716
GTCGGGGCGGGCGGGGCGCAGCACCGGACCGGACAGTTGCGCCAGGCGATCGCGCAGGTCGCTTGCCACCTCCAGCTGGTCCATCAGGTCGACAATGTCACGCGCCTTCTCGCCCAGCGCCAGCGCGCGTTCGCTCTCCAGCCCGGCATTGGCGCGATAGTCGCGGGCGGCGACGCGCTTTTGCGTTTCGAGCTGGCGCAGGGCGGCCTGGCGATCGGTGAGGTCGCGGCGGCTCTTTGTCAGGGCGTCGGCGGCCTGCTGCGCGGTGGCGCGGATCGCGCGGCTGCGGTCCAGTTCGGCGCGCAGGCCCGCTGTGCGCTGCTCGATCACCGGCAGCACCTGTCCCAGCACCGCGCGCATATGGACGGCGTCGCTGATCGATCCGGGCTGGACGAGGGCAAGGACGAGCGGGCGGCGGCTCATCATCTGCAGCGCAGCGGTCAGGCGCACCACCGGTTCCTGCCTGGCGGCGAGGCGCGCGGCCTGGGCGCGCTGCATGCGGGCGATGATGGCGATGCGGGCCTGGGCGGCCTGCACATCGGCCTCGGCCTGCTGGATGCGGGCGGCCATGGCGGCGGCGCGGCGGCCGGCCTGTTCGGCCTCGTCACGGGCCATGCCGGCCTGGCGCTCCAGCCGGACAGATCGGTCGGCGGCCTCCACCGACTGGCGGCGGGCGTCGCGCAGCGCCTTCTGTTCCTGTGCTAGCGTGGTGCCGGCGGTGCCAGGCAGGATGATCGCGGCATCGTCCGCGGCGGGCAGGCGCGTGGCGACAAGGGCCAGGATGCCGGCCAGTGCGATGCCCGTGATGCTGTTGCTGATGATGCTGCGCTTCAACCGCTTGTCCCGCCCGATAGGGCTTTGACTAGGCGCAAGCCGCGGGCATGTCGAGCCTCAGCCTTCGCGGTGATAGGGGTGGTTGGCGAGGATCGAGCAGGCGCGCCACAGCTGTTCGGCCAGCATGGCGCGGGCGATCATGTGCGGCCAGGTCATAGCGCCGAAGGCGATCAGCAGGTCGGCATTGGTCCGTTCGGCATCGTCGAAGCCGTCGGCCGCGCCGATCAGGAAGCGGATCTCGCGCGTGCCGGTGTCACGCCAGCCCTCGATCCGCCGGGCAAAGTCCATCGAGGAAAGCTGCTTGCCCTTCTCGTCGAGCATGACCGTCACCGTGCCGGGGCCGACGGGCGGCAGCTTGCCGCCCCGGTCGGGCATTTCGGTGATCTTGTGCGGCATGGTCAGCCGCTTGACATAGCGGTCGACCAGATCGGCTTCGGGCGAGCGCCCGATCTTGCCGCGCGCGATGATGTGGAGGAGCATCTACAAATTCCGTTCGCTTCGAGCGCAGGTTCGAGCTTGTCGAGAACCGAAGTCGAGAAGGGTTCTCGACGGGCGCATCTCGACCCTTCGACAGTGCTCAGGACAGGCTTTGCTCGATGCTGCTCGAACTGAACGGTCAGTGGGCTGTCAGGCGTTACCCGCGACCGGTGCGTCGACGAAGCCCCACATCCGTTCCAGATTGTAGAAGCTGCGCACTTCCGGCTTGAACAGATGGACGATCACGTCGCCGGCATCGATCAGCACCCAGTCGGCGACCGGCAGGCCTTCGACCCGCGCGGAGCGGCCGGTGGCCTTCTTGATCCGTTCGGCCAGATGCTGGGCGATCGCCGCGACCTGACGCGACGAACGGCCGCTCGCGATCACCATATGATCGGCGATGCTGCTCTTGCCTTCGAGGGGGATGGAGATGGTTTCCTGCGCCTGGTCGTCGTCGAGCGACTGCATGACAAGGGCGTGCAGGGCGGCCACGCTATCGGCGGCAGGCGCCGTATCGTTGGCAGGGGCGAGGTTAGTCAATTAAACTCCAATCTAGACGATCATCCGGCGCGTGAGCGGATCGCGCACACACGTTGCTTCATATTCGCGATGCCAGAGGGGGTCCGCCTGCCGTAGCAGGGTTGCCGATCTTGGATCAGGGCGAAAGCGCAATAGCACGAGCGCCGGTGGTCTCCAATTCGTCCAGTCTGCACTCTGGCGCGCGGACCGGACGAAGCGCCGCAGCCAGCTCATGGCCGTAGAGCCACGGGCAGCGTCATCATAGCCCGGACGGGCGATGACGGCAATGGGCATCTGTCGCGCTATGCCGCGCCAGTCGCGCCATTGGCCAAATTGCGCCAGATTGTCGGCGCCCATCAGCCAGACGAAGCGGTTGCGGGGGTAGCGCTGGCGGAGCGCGCGCAGCGAGTCGACGGTGTAGCGGGTGCCCAATTGCCGCTCGATCGCACTGGCGCGAATCGGCGCGCGGCGGGCGATTTTCTGCGCATGGGCAAGGCGGACCGGCAGCGGCGCCATGCCCCTGGCGGGCTTCAACGGATTGCCGGGCGACACCAGCCACCAGATTTCGTCGAGACCCAGGGCGTCCCTGGCGAACAGCGAGATGGCGCGATGCCCGCCATGCGCCGGATTGAAGGAGCCGCCAAGCAGGCCGATCTTTTTCATGGGGGCAGCCATGCCAGCGCCGGGGCGGGGCGGCAATGGGCAGATTCTTAAGGCTTGCCCACTATAGCCGCGCCATGCAGGGGCGGCTGATCGGATTCGATGGATTGCGCGGGATCGCCGCGCTCAGCGTCCTGCTGTTCCATGCGCTGACCTGGACCACGGGCGACGCGCGGGGCAACGGCTATCTGGCGGTCGACTTCTTCTTCATGCTGAGCGGCTATGTGATGGCGCGCACTTATGAAGCGCGATTGGGGCAGGGGCTGTCGACCATCTACTTTGTTCGTGCGCGATATCGACGCTTCCTGCCAGTGATGGCCATAGCCGGGCTGATCGCGCTGCCCGGCTTCCTCCTCACCAATGAGATGTCGCTCTGGCCGGTGGCCCTTGCCAATCTGCTGCTGATTCCCAGCCTCTTCACCGGGCGTCTCTATCCGTTGAACGGGCCGGCCTGGTCGATCCTCCTGGAACTGATCGCCAACATGGCCCACGGCCTTGTCCTGCGCCGCTTGTCGACCAGGATATTGGTGCATGTCGTGCTGCTGAGCGCGACCCTGTTCGCGGTTGTCGCCAGTCGTGTGGGGATGGACGTGGGGGCGCAGCCTGCCAGCTTCTTCTTCGGCCTGCCGCGGGTGATGTGCGCCTATGGCATGGGGGTCATATTGTGGCGCTGGTGGCGCGACAGGCCGACCATTGCCGTTCCGCCGCTGGCGGCCCTGGTCGCGATGCCGCTCTATTTCGGCATCGGCACGGTGATCGACGCGGATGGCTGGATCAGTGGCATGGTCTTCATCCTGCTGGTCTGTCCGCTGATGCTGGCGGGCGGGCTGCGCTGGCAGCGACAATCGCGGTGGATGACGGCGGCGGGGGCACTTTCCTTTCCGCTTTATGCCGTTCATGCCCCGGTCTGCATGACGGGGCTGATGCTGGGCGTGCCCGTGGCCGGCGGCGTTGCCGCCAGCCTGGCGGTTGCGGGGCTGATTGCCTGGATGCAGGCGCGGCCGCGTCGTCCGGGATCCGCGACGCTTCCGTCCGCGCCTTTGGCGGCAAGCTAGCCCGAGACGATCCTATTCCGCCGCTGGCAGCGCGCGCGCCTCTTCGGCCTGGGCGTCGCGGGCGAGGACGTCGAGCGGTTCCATCGCCTCGATCTCCTTGCCGCCGGTCTCGATGTCGAGATCGCGGAACTTGCGGCCGGTGGAGAGGACACGCGTCTCGAAGCTGCCGATGAAGCTGTTATAGTTGGAGACCGCACTGTTGAGGCCGGAGCCGAGGCGCTTGAGGTGGGTCGCGGCGACGGACAGGCGCTCATAGAGTTCCTTGCCAAGCTGGCCGACTTGCTGCGCCTGCTCCTGCATCTTGGCCTGGCGCCAATGGCCCGCCAGCGTGCGGGCGAGCGGCAGGAAGGTGGCCGGGCCGCAGATGATGACGCGATTCTTGGCGGCGCGCTCCCAAAGCTCCATGTCCGCCTCCAGCGCGGCGGTGACGAAATTGTCGCCCGGCACATACATGATGACGAAGTCGGGGGCCTTGTCGAACTGTTCCCAATAGGCCTTGCGCCCCAGCGCGTCGGCATGGGTGCGCATCGCGCGGGCATGGTCGAGCATATGGGCGTCGCGCAGCGCCGGATCGACCTGATCGACCGCGTTCAGATAGGCGACCAGCGAGCATTTGACGTCGACCACCATCTGCTGGTCGCCGGGCAGGTTGATGACGAAGTCCGGGCGCAGGCGGCCGTCCTCGACTGCGACCGACACTTCCTCCTTGAAGTCGACGAAGGGAGAAAGGCCGGCGGTTTCGATGAGATTCTTGAACTGCTGTTCGCCCCAGCGGCCGCGCGTCTTGGGTGCGGCGCGCAGGGCATTGACCAGCTTGGCGGTTTCCTCGCGCACCTGGCCCTGGCCCAGATGAACCTGCTGCACCGCTTCGCGCAGTTCGGCATAGCTGCCGACCCGATCCTTCTCGACGCGGGCGAGGCCTTCCTCATAGCGCTTGAGCGTGGTTTCGACCGGGTTGAGCAGCGTCTTCAACTGCGCCTCGCTCTTCTCGCTCGCCTGGGCAAAGCGCTGGTCGGCGCGGGTCAGGAACTGGGTCTGGGCGGATTCGAGCAATTTGCCGCCGATTTCGCTGAACTGGGCAGAGAGCTGTTCCTTGGCGTCCTTGAGCGCCGCAATCTGCTGCTCGAACGCCTGGGTGCGGGCATGGATGTCGGACTGGAGCGCGGCGAGGTCACGCAGCGCGGCTTCGCGCTCGGTCTGGATCGCTTCGATGCGCTGGCTGGCGGCGGCCTGCAGCGCCTCGATTCGCTGTTCGGACGCGGCCTGCGCGGATTCGAGCCGGGCGAGCTGACTCATGCTCTGCGCGACCCGCTCCTTCTCCACCGCCAATTCGGCGATCGCGCCGTTGCGCTGGGCAGCGGCGATGTCGAGCTTGCCGGCCAGATCGGCCTTTTCGGCGGTCAGCGGCGCCAGCGCCTTGCCCTTGAGCAGCCAGCCGACGGCGATGCCGATCAGCAGCGCGACGGGAATGAGAAGGGCGGCGAGGCTGTCCATAACTATCCTTTTTGGGAACGAAACGGGAACTTAGCGGGCCGCGTCGAAGGTCGCAAGAACCTTCCTTGTTTGTGCCGTCATGCCGCCTGTGCGCTGGGCGCGGCAAAGCGGGCGCGATAGTCGCCCGGCGACAGGCCGACCAGGCGATGGAACAGCTTGCGGAAGGCGGCGGCATCCTCATAGCCGACGCTCCAGGCAATCTGGTCGATCGTGCGCCGGGTAAATTCCAGATGCTCGCGCGCCCGCGCCACGCGCAGATGCTGGACATATTCGATCGGGGTCATGGCGGTCGCCGCCTTGAACCGGCGCTGGAAGGTGCGTTCCTCCAGCGCGGCCTGCGCCGCCATCTCGGTGACGCTGACAGCCTTCGCTTCCCGCGCGGCGAGCCAGTGCTGCACCTTCAGGATCGGCTCGTCGCCATGGGTCAGGCGCGGCAGGAAGCGGGCGAAATGCTTCTGCTCGCGCCCGGCCGTGTCGATCAGCAGGAATTTGGCGGTGTCGAGCATCACCGTCGGGCCGAGCAGCCGGTCGACCAGGCGCATGCCAAGGTCGGTCCAGGCCATCAGCCCGCCGGCGGTGATGATGTCGCCATCGTCGATGACGATGCGGTCGCAATCGAGCTTCACGGCGGGGAAGCGGGCGCGGAAGGCGTCGGCGAACCACCAGTGGGTGGTGGCCGGGCGGCCGTCGAGCAGGCCGGTCGCCGCCAGCAGGAAGGCGCCGCCGCAATTGGAGGCAAGGGTGGCGCCGGCGGCATGGCGATCGAGCAGCCAGCGGGCATAGGGCGCGGCTTCCTCCGCCTCGGGCACGCCGGTCAGGCGGCCGGGGACCAGCCAGATGTCGGGCGTGCCGCTCAATCCTTCATGCGTGTCATGGCTGCGGGCAAAGCAGCCGTCATCGCCCATCCGCCAATGGCTGACGCGCACTACCGGGCCGCCATGCTGGACCGAAAACTGCCCGGCAATGTCGATCAGGTCGGTCATGCCATGGACCATCGCCTGCTGACAGCCCGGATAGAGCAATATGCCTACTTCGGCGCGCGGAAGGCTGGTGTCGGCCATATGCTGGTCCTTTGTCGGAATTGGCCCGCTTAATGTCGGAACCGCCAATCCCGATCCTCCGCCATTGCCAGTAATTCTGCAAGCACAGGGCGTGAAGGACGCCCTTCTGGAACAGAAGAAGGGAATTTCACATGAGCAACTATGTCACCACCAAGGACGGCACCCGCATCTTCTACAAGGATTGGGGACCGCGCGACGGCCAGCCGATCCTCTTCTCCCATGGCTGGCCGCTCAGCGCCGACGCCTGGGACGCGCAGATGGTCTATTTCGCCAATCAGGGCTTCCGCACCATCGCCCATGACCGCCGCAGCCATGGCCGGTCGGACCAGGTGTGGGACAATAATAATATGGACCAATATGCCGACGATCTGGCCGATCTGATCGCGGCGCTGGACCTGTCTGACATCATCCTGGTCGGTCATTCGACCGGCGGCGGCGAAGTCACCCGCTACATCGGCCGCCATGGCACCAGCCGGGTTGCCAAGCTGGCGCTGATCGGCGCGGTCCCGCCGCTGATGCTGAAGACCGAAGCCAATCCCGGCGGTCTGCCGATCGACGTGTTCGACGGCATCCGCAAGGGCACGTTCGACAATCGCAGCCAGTTCTTCAGGGATCTGACCATCTCCTTCTACGGCTATAACCGGGACGGCGCGGTCATCTCCGAAGGCATTGTGCAAGAATTCTGGCGGCAGGGGATGATGGGCGGCCTGAAGGGGCAACTCGACTCGATCCGCGCCTTTTCCGAAAGCGATTTCCATGCCGACCTGGCGAAGGTCGATGTGCCTACCCTGGTCCTGCATGGCGATGACGACCAGATCGTGCCGATCGGTGCAGCCGCCCTATCGACGGTGAAGATCGTTACGGATGCGGTGCTGATCGTGTATGAAGGCGCCGACCATGGGCTGACGCAGACTCACCAGGACCGGTTCAACGCCGACCTGCTCGATTTCATCAACGGCTGACACAAATACCGTTCGCCCTGAGCGAAGTCGAAGGGGTCCACCGAGCGGAGCGAGGTGCCTTCGCTTCGCTCAGGCAAGGGCTTCGACTTCGCTCAGCCCGAACGGGAAAATAGTCTTTCCAAGGAGACATCCCATGACCAAAGACACCATCCTCATCACCGGCGCGTCGGACGGTATCGGCGCCGTCTATGCCGATCGCTTTGCCAGGCGCGGCGCCAATCTGATCCTGGTCGCCCGTCGCGCCGAGAAGCTGGAGGCGCTGGCCGTCCGTCTGCGCGCCGACAGTGGCATCAGCGTGGAAGTGATCGCCGCCGATCTGGCCAAGGCTGACGATCTGGCACGGGTCGAGGCGCGGCTGCGCGACGATGACGCGATCACCGGCCTCGTCAACAATGCCGGCATCGCCGGGGAGCAGGCTTTTGTCGAGACCGACCCGGCCTATCTCACCGGCCTCATCGACCTCAACATCCTGGCGGTGACGCGGCTGTCCCGCGCCATTGCGCCGCGGCTGGCCGCGAAGGGCGCAGGCACGCTGATCAACATCACGTCGGTCACCGCGCTGATGCCGGACGGCTTCACTGCCGTCTATCCCGCGACCAAGGCCTATGTGCTGGCCTTCACCGAAGCGTTGCAGGTCGAACTGGGCGGCAAGGGCGTGAAGGTGCAGGCGGTGCTGCCCGGCATCACCCGCACCGCCATCTGGACGGCGGAACAGATTGCCGGCCTGCCGCCGCACATGGTGATGGATGTCGAGGTGATGGTCGACGCGGCGCTGGCCGGGCTCGACATGGGCGAGGCGATCACCATTCCGGCCCTGCCGGACAATGCCGATCTCGACGCCTATCTCGCCGCGCGGGCCGCGCTTCGGCCCAACCTGTCGCTCAAGGATGCGGCGCCCCGTTATCGGGTGACCGCCTGACCTCTTTCGTCATTCCCGCGAAGGCGGGAATCCATCTCCTGACCTTGCGTCTGGATGCATCGTTGGGAGATGGACCCCCGCTTTCGCGGGGGTGACGGGAATTTTCCAGGGAGAAAAATCATGATCCTCGGTCTTTCCATTCCCGCCTTCATCGCGCTGCATGTAGCGATCAGCCTGATCGGCATTGTCAGCGGCCTTGTCGCCCTGCCGGCCATGGCCAGGGGGCATGTCCTGCCAAAAATGCAGGGCCTGTTCCTGGTGACGACCCTGCTCACCAGCCTGACCGGCTTCCTCTTTCCCTTTCGCGGCTTCACCCCGGCGATCGGCGTCGGTATCCTCTCGACGCTGATATTGATCGTCGCCTTCGCTGCCTTTTACGGCCTTGGCCTGCGGGGCCGGGCGCGGGGCGTTTATGCGGTGACCGCGACCATCGCTTTGTGGCTCAACCTGTTCGTGCTGGTCGTGCAGGGTTTCCTCAAGGTGCCGGCGCTCAACCGGCTGGCGCCGACCGGCACCGAGCCGCCCTTCCTCGCCGCGCAGGGCCTTCTGCTGATCGTCATGCTGATCCTGGGCGCGGCGATCCTGCGTCAGCCAAGGCTCGCGCGGAAGGCGGCGAGCCGCTCGATCGCCTGATCCAGCGTCGCGTCCGACTTGGAGAAGCAGAGGCGGACCAGATGGGTGACCGGATCGTCGGGGTAGAAGGCGGAGATAGGGATCGCCGCCACCCCGGCTTCGTCGATGATCCGGTTGCAGAAGGTCACATCGTCCATCGCGATGCCCGACGCGGGCAGGTCGATAGACAGGAACCAGGTGGCGCCGCTCGGCTGCACGACATAGCCCGCCTTGATCAGCCCCGCCGCCAGCCGATCGCGCGACGCCTGATAGGCGGCGCGCTGATCGTTCAGCCAATCTTCGGGCCAGCCCAGCCCCTGCGCCACCGCCCATTGCAGGTTGGGCGGGGTGGTGAAGGTCAGGAACTGGTGGGCGCGGGCGAGCAGGGTGGCGATCGGCGGCGCGGCGCACATCCAGCCGACCTTCCAGCCGGTGACGGAAAAGACCTTGCCCGCCGACCCGATCTTGACCGTGCGCTCGCGCATGCCGGGAAAACCGATCAGCGGGCGATGCGGCAGCCCGTCATAGACGGTTTCCTCCCATACCTCGTCGCAGAGCGCGATCAGGTCATGGCTGACGCAGAGGTCGGCCAGCAGCGCCAGTTCCGCCTCACGCAGCACGATGCCGGTCGGATTGACCGGATTGTTCATCAGCAGGATGCGGGTCCGGGGCGTGATCGCCGCCTCCAGCGCGGCGCGGGTGACGCGCCAGTCCGGTGGCGTCAGCTTCACCACCCTGGCCACGCCGCCGACCCGCTCGACCAGCGGCAGATAGGCGTCATAGAGCGGCGCCAGCATCAGCACCTCGTCCCCCGGCCGCACCAGCGCCAGCAGGCTGGCGGCAATCGCCTCGGTCGCGCCCGATGTGACGATGATGTCCTGCGGGCCAAGATCCAGCCCCTGATGCCGGGCATAATGATCGGCCAGCGCCGTTCGCAGTTCGATCAGGCCGGGCATCGGCGGATATTGGCTGGAGCGGGTCAGCAGCGCATCCGCCGCCGCTTGCAGCACTTCCTGTGGTCCCGGCCCTTCGGGAAAGCCCTGCCCCAGATTGATCGCGCCGGTTTCGCGTGCGCGCGCCGACATATGCTCGAAGATGGTGGTCGGCATGTCGCGATAGACGGGATGGCCAAGTCGGGTGTCGGGCAAGCGGGGCTCCATCGGATCGGCGGCGATGCCAGCGGTCTAGGTCTTTCCATTGCCTCGCGCAAACCGGTCCGGCATCATGGCGCCTCCTCATCACAGGGAGACAGACCCATGTGTTCGGACGTCGATGGCATGCATGACCAGCCGCACGGGACGCAGGAGGAGGATGGCGCCGCGCCCTCCCGCCGCGCCTTTCTGACAGCGATGACGATGGCGGGCGGGGTGGCCATGGTCGCCCTGCCGTCCGTGCCGGCGATGGCGGCGCCCGCCGCCGACGGCCCGGATGCGTCGATGACGCCCGACGCCGCCCTGGCCGAGATCATGGCCGGCAACGCCCGCTTCGTCGCCGGCAAGCCGACCGCCCATCTGCAGGACCTGTCGATCATCAAGTCGCGCGCGGCCGAGGGACAATGGCCGGTGGTCGGAGTCCTCTCCTGCGCCGACTCGCGCGTGCCGGTGGAGATGGTATTCGACGAATATATCGGCCGGCTGTTCGTCACCCGCATCGCCGGCAACATCACCACGCCCGAAATCGTCGCCAGCCTGGAATATGGCGTGGCGGTGCTGGGGCTGAAGGCACTGGTCGTCATGGGCCACAGCAATTGCGGCGCGGTGAAGGCGGCGATCGACAATCCCGAGGTACCGGGCCAGATCAGCGCGCTCTTCCCCGCGATCCTGCCCGCCCTCTATCTCGCCCGCAGCAAGGATGCGACCATCGTCACCCGCACCAATGCGCTGGTGCAGGCGGCGACTCTGGTCAACGCCTCGCCGGTGATCGAGGAGAAGGTGAAGGCCGGCACGCTGAAGGTGGTCGCCGCCGTCTATGATGTGGCGACCGGCAAGGTCGACATGCTGCCGGTGCCGGCCGACATGCTGATGCGCGGCTGATCCGTCAGGGCCGGGTTGCCGCCGCATTCCAGGCGGCGACCTTCGCCTTCGTCTCTGCCAGCAGCGCGTCGAGCTTGGCCCGGTCCTGCAATGTGCCGCGCAGGATCACCGCGTCGATCGCCTTGGTGGCGTGGATATCCTCCAGCGGATTGGCGGTCAGCAGGACCATATCCGCCTGCTTGCCTTCCGCCACCGCCCCATAGCGGTCGAGCAGGCCGAACCAGGCCGGGCCGGCGCGGGTGGCGCTGGCCAGCGCCTGGGCCGGGGTCAGGCCGCGATCGACATAGAGCGCCAGTTCCTGGTGCAGGGCAAAGCCGGGATAGTCGAAGCTGTTGAGGAAGCCGGCATCGGTGCCGGCCATGATGGTGACGCCGGCCTGCTGCAACAGCGGCAGGGTCGCGGCATTATGCTCGTAGATGGCGTGGCGCTGGGCGATCTGATCGGGTGTCGCCTTGGCCGCGCGCTCGATCCGCCAGTCATAGGTCTTGCGCAGGCGCGGGCCGATATAGGCCAGTTCGGGATCGGCGCTGTGATCGTTCTGGTCGAGATAGGCGACGGTGCGCGAGATGCTGAGCGTCGGCGTCACGAACACGCCGCGTGCAGCCATGTCGCGATAGGCGGCCATGGCGGTGGGCTCGTCAAAGCCGGCATCCAGTTGCGCGCTCGCCTGCGCCCGGTCGATCTTGCCGGCGGCGAAATCGGCGGTGATCCGCGCCTCATCCTTCACGCCCGCTTTGTGGGCATAGTCGATATGCTCGATCGAGCTGATCCCGGCCTCGATTGCCTGGCCGACGGTCAGTGCCATCGGAATATGGCCCGACGCACGCAGCCCGGCAGCGCGCGCCTGGCGCACGGCATAGAGGAACAGATCGGGCTTCAGGGTGCTGTCGGTGATCTTGACGAAATTGACGTTCAGTTCTTTCAGCTTGGCGATCGCCTGGTCGACATCGGCCTGCGACCCGGTTTCCAGCGTGCCCTTCCACACCGGCTTGATCCCCTCGATCTTGGGGCCGGAACTCAGCAGGGTCGGGCCGAACAGCCGCCCGTCGGCAATTTCGCTACGCCAGCGCAGCACATCATAGGGCAGGTCGCCCGATGCATCGCGCACGGTGGTGATGCCGTTGGCGATATAGAGCGGCAGCAGCGCCTTATTCTCTTCGATCAGCTCCGGCCCGCCGCCGAAATGCACATGCATGTCCCACAGGCCGGGGATCAGATAGCGGCCCTTGGCCTCGACATTCTTGCCCGCGCGCCAGGCGGCGGCAATCGTGCCGTCGTTGCCGACCGCGACGATCTGGTCGCCTTTGGTCGCGACCGCCTGGTTGGGGACCAGCCGGCCATGCTCGACATCGACCAGCGTCGCATGGCGGATCAACAGGTCGGCGCGGGCCGGCGCGGCCTTCGCTGCGGTGGGCATGGGCAACAGGGCAGTGGCGGCCAGCAGCGCGGCGAGAAGCGTCTTCATGAAAATCCCCGGTTCTTGTGCGGCGCGCAGGATAGGCAGGGGCTGCATCATCGACAAACAACATATATGAATGGCAATCATTCATAATCCAAATGGGATGCCATGCTCGATCCGCGCCTGCTCCGTGCCTTTGTCGCGATCGCCGACAGCGGCAGCTTCACCATCGCGGCGCAGCGGCTGCACATGACCCAGTCTACCATCAGCCAGCAGCTCGGTCGGCTGGAGCAGGCGGTGGGGCATATGCTGGTCGATCGGGCGGCACGGCCGGTGCGGCCGACGGCGGCGGGCGAGCGGCTGCTGGGCCATGCAAGGCGCATCCTGTCGCTGCAGCAGGAGGCGGAAAGCCTGCTTGCCGATCCGGCCGGCAGCGCGTCGATCCGCATCGGCCTGCCCGACGACATTGCCAGTCGCGCCATGATGCGGGTATTTGCGCGTTTTTCCGAGCAATATCGGGCAGTGCGGCTGGACGTCACCACCGGCCTCAGCCGCGATCTCACGCGCCGATACCGCGCGGGCGAGTTTGACATCATCGCTGTCAAGGAACCGACGCCGAGCGCCGATTGCCGCGCCAGTTTCGCCGAACCGATCGGCTGGCATGAAAGCGCGGACCGACTGGGCGACTGGCCCGATCCGCTGCCGCTGGTCGCCTTTCCGGCGGGCGGTCTCTACCGCGATGCGATGTTCGACCGGATCGGGCGGGAAAGGCGGCGCTGCCATGTCGCCTTCACCGGCAGCGACCTCACCAGCGTGCTGACCGCGGTGGAGGCGGGCATGGGCCTGTCGCTGGTGCCGATGCGCGCGGCGGCCGGGCGGGCGGTGCGACCCTATGCGCCGTTCGGGGCGGAGGCTGCCATGCGCGTGTCGCTCTATGCCTGGGACGATGCCGGGCCGACCGCCGAACTGGTCGCGCAGATGGCGGCGGTGCTGGCGGAGCGGTAAGCGGCAAGGGTTGCGGCGGCTTGCGCCGCCGCAACTGGGTCTAAGTGGTGCGGCACCTTGCGGCGCCGAATAAACCGGATGACCGTCCCCCGGACGGTCATTTAATCCGGTTTATTCCCATTCGATCGTGCCGGGGGGCTTCGAGGTGTAGTCGTAGACCACGCGGTTGATGCCCTTGACCTCGTTGATGATGCGGGTCGCGACGCGGCTGAGGAAAGCGGCGTCGAAGGGATAGATGTCGGCGGTCATGCCGTCGGTCGAGGTGACCGCGCGCACGGCGCAGACGCTGTCATAGGTGCGGTAATCGCCCATCACGCCGACGGTGCGGACCGGCAGCAGCACGGCAAAGGCCTGCCAGATCGCGTCGTAGAGGCCCGCGTTGCGGATTTCCTCCAGATAGATGAAGTCGGCCTTGCGCAATATGTCGCAACGTTCCTTGGTGACTTCGCCGGGGATGCGGATGGCCAGGCCCGGCCCCGGGAAGGGATGGCGGCCGACGAAGATGTCAGGCAGGCCCAGTTCCTTGCCCAGCACGCGCACTTCGTCCTTGAACAATTCACGCAGCGGCTCGACCAGCTTCATGTTCATGCGTTCGGGCAGGCCACCGACATTATGGTGCGACTTGATCGTCACGGAAGGCCCGCCGGTGAAGCTGACCGATTCGATCACGTCGGGATAGAGGGTGCCCTGCGCCAGGAAATCGGCGCCGCCGATCTTGGCGGCTTCCTCCTCGAACACGGCGATGAATTCGCCGCCGATGAACTTGCGCTTCTTTTCCGGGTCGGTGAGGCCGGCGAGGCCGCCCAGGAAGCGTTCCTCGGCATTCACATGCACGAGCTTGATGCCATAATGTTCGCGGAACAGGCTGACCACCTGCTCGGCTTCGCCCAGGCGCATCAGGCCATGGTCGACGAACACACAGGTCAGCTGGTCGCCGATCGCTTCATGGATGAGCACGGCGGCCACCGCGCTGTCGACGCCGCCCGACAGGCCGCAGATGACCCGGCCATTGCCGACCTGTTCGCGGATCTCGGCGATCTTGACCTGGCGGAACTCGGCCATGGTCCAGTCGCCGGCGAGGCCGCAGACATGGCGGACGAAATTGGCGATCAGCTTGCCACCGTCGGGCGTATGCACGACTTCGGGGTGGAACTGCGTGCCGTAGAATTTCCGTTCCTCGTCGGCGATCACCGCGAAGGGGGCGCCGTCCGACACGGCCACGATCTTGAAGCCGGGCGCGAATTTCGTGACCTTGTCACCATGGCTCATCCACACCTGATGCCGTTCACCGACTTCCCACAGCCCGTCGAACAGGGCGCAGGGTTCGGTCACGGTCAGGAAGGCGCGGCCAAATTCGCCGCCTTCGCCGGTCTCGTGACCGGGGCGCACTTCGCCGCCCAACTGATGGCTCATCACCTGCTGGCCGTAGCAGATGCCCAGGATCGGCACGCCGGCGTCGAACAGGGCCTGCGGCGCACGCGGGCTGCCTTCTTCCGGCACGCCGGCGGGCGAACCGGACAGGATGATGCCCTTGGGCTTCATGCGGTCGAACGCGGCCTGGGCCTGGGTGAAGGGGGCGATCTCGGAATAGACGCCGGCTTCGCGCACGCGCCGGGCGATGAGCTGAGTCACCTGGCTGCCGAAGTCCACGATAAGGATGGAATCCTGAAGGGGCAGCGTCATCGAATCGCCTTTATGTCGAGCGGTGGAAGGGATTCGCGCCCGGTTAGTCGCACCGCCCCGATATGTCCAGTTTTCCCGGTTCAGAGCATCATCCGATTAGGGTAAATCGGATGATGCTCTGATTTTCTTTTGTTTACCGCATTCTGCGAGTCGTCGGCTGTTCCAGCCGACTTCAGAATGCTCTAGGCCGGCGCAGGACCATCCTGTTTGCGTCCTGCCGCGTGGCCGAGCAAGGCGGCGCCGGCCAGCACCAGCGCCGCGATCAGGAAGGCGCTGCCGATGAAGGGCAGGATCGGGCGGGTGCCGACCGAGGCGGAATAGACCGCACCGAAGAAGAGCGGGGAGACGATGCCGGCGATCGCGCCGACGCTGTTGTTGGCGCCCTGCAACTGGCCCTGTTCGCTTTCGGAGACGCGCTGCGTCATCAGCGACTGGATGGTCGGCATGGCGAGGCCCCAGAGCGCGTTGGGGAACATGGCGGCGACGAACAGCCAGCCGGTGGGCGCCAGGCCCATGGCGGCGATGCCGACCGCGCCGAAGCCGAGGCCCACGACCATCGTCGTGCGATCGCCCAGTCGCTTCACCACCGGACCGACCAGCAGGCCCTGCACCGCCATGTCGAGCAGGCCGACCATCGCCAGCAGGGTGCCGACCTGCCAGGCGCCCCAGCCATAGCGGTCGCCGGCATAGAGGACGAACACGGCCGAGAAGAGATGATGGGCGAAATAGAGGAGGAAGTTGACGATCGCGAGGCTGGACAATTCGGGGTGCGAGCGCAGCAATTGCAGCGCGCCGAAAGGATTGGCGCGGCGCCAGCTGAAGGCCATGCGCTTTTCCGGGGCGAGCGATTCCGGTAGCACGATGAGGCCATAGAGAAAGGCGAGGCCGGACAGGCCGGCCGCCGCCCAGAAGGGCGCACGGTGCGAGATTTCACCCAGCACCCCGCCCAGCAGCGGCCCGGCGACGAAGCCCGCGCTGAAGGCCGCGCCGATCAGGCCATAGCCCCGCGCCCGCCCCTCGGGCGGGGTGATGTCGGCCATATAGGCGAAGGTGGAGGTGAAGCTGGACGAGGTGATGCCGGCAAGGATGCGGCCCAGCGCCAGCCACCAGAGATTGGGCGCCACCGCCATCAGCACATAGTCGAGCGCCAGCCCCGCGACCGAGATCAGGATCACCGGCCGGCGCCCGAAGCGATCGGACAGCGAACCGATCACCGGCGAGCAGAGAAATTGCATGGCCGCCCAGAGCGCGACGAACAGGCCATTCCACAGGCCCGCGCTGCTGCTGGAGCCGGACAATGTCTCGATCAGCTGCGGCAGCACCGGAATGACGATGCCCATCGACATGACGTCGAGCAGGGCCGTCACCAGGATGAAGGCGATGGCGGCGGCGCGGCGCGGATGGGCGGGGGCAGTCATGGCGCAGGCGCTATCCTGCCGGAGTGGCGATGCCAAGCGCGATGGCGCGATGTTCAGGCATGGGGCGCCGTTTCAGCATGTCTGACGCCCCCCAAAAAAAGGGCCGCCCCGGCGGGACGGCCCCAGCTCATGCTATGGGATGCATGAAGGGATCAGCGCTGCTCGCGATCCTGATTGTCGCGGCGTTCCTGCTGGCCGCCGCCCTGCTGACCGGGATTCTGGTTCTGGTTTGCCATCTCACACTCTCCTAACGGGCATCGTAACCCGCCTGCGCTCAACTTGGGCCGGCGCAGCGATGTTCCGAAAAATCATGCTGATCGAAATCAAGTCCGCCACAAGCTGCGGACAAGCTGCCATATTTCCTGCCTCTCGCCCAAAATCGGATCGGAACGCTGATGCGACGATGGCGTCATGAGACTGTCCTGTCGGCTTGCGCGGCGGTGGGCTTGGGCTAGTCTGCGCCCGTCCACAGCAGGAGAGCGCCGATGACCACCGATCGCGATGATGTGCCGTCCCCCGTCGAGCGGCTGGCGGAGGATCGCAACTGGATCGCCTCGACCGGGCTCAGCCGGCGTCACATCCTGGCCGGCGGCGCCTTCGCCGCCGGTTTTGCCGCCGCCTGCCAGCCGGTCGCGGCCAGCACCATCCAGACCCCGGCCGACGGGCTGGTGGAGGACGCCGTCTCGATCCCGACCAGCGACGGTTTCGCCATGCCCGGCTTCGTCGCCCGGCCGGCGGGCAAGAAGAAGGCGCCGGTGATCGTCGTCGTGCATGAGATTTTCGGCGTCCATGAATGGGTGCGCGACATGTGCCGGCGTTTCGCGAAAGCCGGCTATCATGCGGTCGCGCCGGATCTGTTCGCCCGCCATGGCGACGCGACCAAGGTCAGCGACTTCAAGCAGTTGGTGGCGGAGATCGTGAGCAAGGCGCCCGACGCGCAGGTCCTGTCCGACATCGATGCCACCTATGCCTTTGCCGGCGCCCATGGCGGCGATGCTGTGCGACGCGGCATTACCGGCTTCTGCTGGGGTGGCCGGGTGGTCTGGCTCTATGCCGCGCACAGCGCCGCGCTCGACGCCGGCGTCGCCTTCTATGGCCGGCTTGTGACCCAGAAGAACGACCTCCAGACCCTGTCTGTGATCGAGGAGGTGGGGCAGCTCAAGGCGCCGGTGCTCGGCCAATATGGCGAGCTGGACAAGGGCATACCCCAGGCCGATGTCGAGGCGATGCGCGCCGCGCTCAAGGCGGCGGGCAAGTCGCCGCCCGATGCGATCACCGTCCATGCCGGCGCCGACCATGGTTTCATGGCCGATTATCGGCCCAGCTATAATGGGGCCGCAGCGAAGGCCGCCTGGGCCGAAACGATCGGCTGGTTCGACAAATATGTGAAGGGGTGATCGCATCACCCCTTCGCTGTTGCGCCTTATTTCTGTTTCATCGCCTCGACCGCAGCCAGCGTGCTCTTCACATGGCCGGCATAGCTCATCTCGCTATGGACGAAGGCGATGCGGCCGCTGGGCGCGATCACATAGGAGGTGCGGTCGGTCATGCCCGGCCGCATCTTGAGCGCGACATCATAGCCCGACACGATGTTCGGCCCGGCCGAGGCGACCGCGAACTTGCCGGCGCATTCCTTGGTGGAGAAGGCGACCAGATCATCGACCGGATCGGCCGACATGCCGATCACGGTGGCGCCGGCCGCCTTGAACTTGTCGATATTCTCCGCGAACTCGCGCGCCTCGGCCGAACAGCCCGGCGTGAAGGCCTTGGGGAAGAAATAGAGGACCACCGGCCCGCGCTTCAACTGGTGCGACAGGGTGACGGTGAAGGTCTTGCCGGCCAGCGCGCCGCGGGTGGTGAATTCCGGCGCCTTGGCGCCCACCGCCAGTGCCGCCATGCTGCCCTGCGTGCCCAGGGCTGCGGCCGCCAGGGCCAGGATGATCTTCGCGCTCTTCATAATCTAGCTCCCATGGGTCGGTCAGGCGGCGGGGGTGGGCGGTTCCCACAATTCGATGGCATTGCCCTCGGGATCATGGATGCGGGCAAAGCGCCCGACATCGGGATGATCCCATTCGGGCTTGGTGATGGCCTCAACGTCCGCCGCGCGCAAGTCCGCCAGCAGCCCGTCGAGATCGGACACGCGCAGATTGATCATGAAGCTCTTGTCGGCGGCGAAATAGTCGCTGTCCTGCTTGAACGGCGAAAAGACCATCGGCCCGCCCAGCGTCTGCCAGACATATTCGTTGACCGCCGGAATGTCGGGATCGGCGCTGCATCCGCCGCCGACGCCCAGATGGGTGCGATACCAGGCGGACAGCGCAGCCGGATCGCGTGCGCGAAAGAAAAGTCCGCCCATTCCCAGGACCGGCATGGCATCCCTCCTCGATTGTCTCTGTGGTGATAGCATGGCTGCGATGGCCGGTCACGCGGGGGTTGGGGGAACCCGATGCCGCCCTGCCGGGTTGGCATCGCATGCGTAACCATTTCCTCCTCGCCCTTCCGCTGCTGCTGCTCGCCGGTTGCGGCAGCAAGGAGCAGAATCAGTCCGGCATGGTCACCAACATCCTGGACCAGGCCTTGCCCAGCACGCGCGATGTCCCGCCCGGCGCCAATGCCATCACCCCGGTAGAGCCTGCGCCCGACCTGCCGGTGGCCAAGGGCGATGCGCTCCACGCCAATGCGATCCCGATCGCGCTGCAGGGGCGCTGGACCGGCACCAAGGAACGCTGCGGCGACAAGGCGGCGGCCCAGGCGCTGGAACTGACGGCGGCCAGCCTGATCTTCCATGAAAGCGTCGGCACGGTGCAGCGCGTCACGCGCGAGGGGGAGGGGCGGCTGGCGGTCGTCGCCAATTTCACGGGGGAGGGCGAAAGCTGGACCCGGACATTGATGCTGCGTCCCTCGACCGATGGGCAGCAGCTTACCATCACCAATGACGGCACGGCGATCGTGCGCAAGCGCTGCACCCCGGCGGCCTGAACCGCTTCCCCCGGCGCGCAGTCCTCGCTACAGCGGCGCGATGATCGGCCGCCTCACCCTGAGTGATTTCCGCAACCATGCGGACGCGCTGATCGTGCCCGACCAGCCATTCGTCCTGCTGACCGGCGACAATGGCGCGGGCAAGACCAACATATTGGAAGCGGTATCGATGCTGGCGCCCGGCCGCGGGCTGCGCGGCGCGGCGCTGCGGGCGATGGCGCGGCAGGATGGTGGCGGCAGCTTCGGCATCGCGGCGGAGGTGGATGGCGTGGTGCTGGGCACCGGCGTCAGCGCGGATGCGCCCGACCGGCGGCAGGTGCGGATCGGCGGGGTCGCCTCGTCCGCCAATGCGCTGGCCGACCATCTCTCGATCGTCTGGCTGACGCCGGCGATGGACCGGCTGTTCCTCGACAGCCCTGGCGGTCGCCGGCGCTTCCTCGATCGCCTCACCCTGGCGCTCCATCCCGGCCATGCCGCGCACAGCGCCCGTTATGAAGCGGCGATGCGGGCGCGCAACCGGCTGCTGACCGATCTGCGCCGGGCGGACCCGGCGTGGATCGGCGCGCTGGAGGCGCAGATGGACGAGCATGGCACGGCGCTCGCGGCCGCCCGCGCCGATCTGGTCGCGCGCCTCAACCGGCAACTGGTCGATCAGCCCGACGAGCCCTTCGCCCGGCCCCTCATCCGAATCGCGCGGGAGGACGGCGCCAGTGACGAACCGCTCGGCCAGCGGCTTGCCCGCGAGCGGCGACGCGATGCCGCGGCCGGCCGCACCCTTTCTGGCCCGCATCGTCATGATCTGGATGTCATCCACATCGCCAAGAATCAGGCGGCGGCGCTCTGTTCGACCGGCGAGCAGAAGGCGCTGCTGCTTTCGATCCTGCTGGCGCATGCGGCTCTGGTGTCGGCCGATCGCGGCCAGCCGCCGGTGCTTCTGCTCGACGAAGTGGCGGCGCATCTCGACCCGTCGCGACGAGCTGCGCTGTTCGACCGATTGCGTGAAACCGGCGGCCAGGTCTGGATGACCGGAACGGAAGATAGTCTTTTCAACGAGTTGAACGGTGCGACCCGGCTCCATGTAACGGCCGGACATGTTTTTCGTTCCGCAGCATGACGCATCGCAGCAACGACTCATCGCTCGGCGGTTTTCAAGACGAACGGCGTCTGCCCTAAGGAGGTCGTCGGGGATTATACCTACCTACAAGTCGGGGGTCGCAAGGAATGATCGGTGGTTTTCGCGCGCTGTTCGCAGCCGCCATGCTTGCGCTCGGTGCCTTCTCTGCCGTTCCCGCCACCGCCGGTGTCCTGCAATGTGCCCCCTTCGCCCGCGAAGTTTCGGGCATCGAGATTTTCGGCAATGCCAACACCTGGTGGAACCAGGCCGCCGGTCGTTACGACCGTGGTCATGAGCCCCGCGTCGGCGCCGTCCTCTCTTTCGCTTCCAGCCGCGCCATGCCGGTCGGCCATGTCGCCATGGTCAGCAAGATCGTCAATGATCGCGAAGTGCTGCTGACCCACGCCAACTGGTCCTATCGTGGTGGTGTCGAGCGCAATGTCCGCGCCATCGACGTGTCGCCCAACAATGACTGGACCGACGTGCGCGTATGGTATGGCCCGATCGGCGACGTTGGCCTGCGTTCGAACCCGACCAACGGCTTCATCTATGCCGACAAGCCGGAAATCGATCAGCCTGTCCAGATCGCCCTGGCCGATCGCGCCACCGCCGGCACCGACAGCGCCAAGGGTGCTTTCTGAGCCGTTAACCCAATCCTTACGGATGGGGCTCTAGGGTCGATCGCGGTGGGGCGATACTCGACGCTTAGAGGTCGCATTAAATGTTTCGATATGTCCGCTGGATGGCTTTGCTGTCCGGCCTGACGGCGGCGCCCGTGCTGGGCGCCACGGCGCTGCAGTGCGTTCCTTATGCGCGCATCGTGTCGGGCGTGGAAATCTATGGTGATGCGCTGACCTGGTGGGACCAGGCACAGGATCATTACAAGCGCGGCAGCATCCCCAAAAAGGGCGCGGTGCTCGCCTTCCGGCCCGTTGGGCCGATGACCCTGGGCCATGTCGCCGTGGTCAGCCGGATATTGGATGATCGCCGCGTGCTGATCCGCCACGCCAACTGGTCGTCGCCCGGCGCGATCGAGGAGGATGTGCTGGCGATCGACGTGTCGGACGCGGGCGACTGGAGCCAGGTGCGTGTCTGGCACAGCCCGACCGGGCAGATGGGTGCCCGCATCAACCCGACCTTCGGCTTCATCTATCCGGCCAAGGCGAAACTGCATCCCTTCACGCCCGATCCGGCGCTGGGCAGCAGCCTTCGCTATGCCAGCGCCGCGGCCGACACAGGCGATGGTGAGGACGGTGCGGAGCTTGCGCCGCTGCCCAGGGCGGCGACACGGATGGCGTCGGTCCAGACGCATGCGATGGTGGCGGCGGTTTCGCCCAAGCCTGCTGCGCCCCGGCGCAAGGCGGCGCCCCGTATCGAGGCGGACCCGTTCATCATCGAATATGCGGACAACAGCCCGTCGGATCGCTCGCTGGGCGACGTCATCGCCGACGTGAAGCGCGAATCCCTGATGAACTGACCGGCCCCCGCGATCGAGCGGGGACCGGCCTTATCTGCTTATTCCGCGTCGGCGGCCTTGTCGCTCTCGGCGCCTTCGGCCGGGTTTTCGAACCAGGCCTCGACTTCACCCGACAGCTTGATGGTCAGCGGGTTGCCGTGACGGTCGCGGGTCTTGCCGGCGGCGACGCGAATCCAGCCCTCGGAAATCGAATATTCTTCCACATCCTTGCGCTCGCGGCCCTTGAAACGGATGCCGATGCCGCGCTGCAGCACCTCCATGTCGAAATGGGGGCTGCGCGGGTTGGTGGACAGATGGTCGGGGGGCGTGTCGCTCATGATCTCAATTTCCCTGAAAATGCTGCGCAGCGCCTACTCTTTCCTGCCCGCAGGCGTCAACCGCCGCGCCCGTCATCGACATCGCAGAAGATGCGGCGGATGACGCCATCGTCCAGCCAGTTGGCGAAACGTTCCTGCGCGTCGGTAAGGCCGGCAAAGGGGTAGGCGACCGGCTGGTCGCCAACGGCACGGCTGGCGGCGGTCAGGCGCATCATCGCGTCGGGCGCCACGGTCAGGATGCGGCCGCGCCGGTCGGTCGATGCGCTGTTGATGCCGACCACCCGGCCATCGGTGGAGAAGACCGGCCCGCCGCTGATCCCCGACAGGGTGCCGTCGCCCTCGGGCAGGCGGCCACGCTCGGCCCAGACCAGCACCGGCTGGTCGATGCCGCTGCTGCCGCGCCGGGCTTCGGCCCGGCCGATCAGTTCGGACAGGACCAATGTCGGTTCACCGGCGGGAAAGCCCATATGATAGCCGGTGGAGCCGGGCGAGGGCGCCCCGCTGCGCAGCGGCAGGGCGGCGGGGCTGCGGGGGCCGCGTGGGATGATCGCGGCATCCGATTCCCGGCTTTCGATGACGCGCGGCACCTCCAGCGCGCGGCCGCGCTGTTCCAGCCCGACGCGCGAACAGCCATGGGTGACATGTTCGGCGGTCATCCACACGCCGCTGCGATCGACGGCAAAGGCCGTGCCCATGGCGTCCGCCGGGCCGCCGGGCCGATCCTCGATAATATATTGTTCCTCGCCCCCGCGCGGCAGCGGGCGGCGGGGCGAGCGGGGATCATATTGTTCGACCTGCAAGGACGGTGCCTGCATCTCGCCCAGCCAGGCGAGCAGCAGGATCAGGCCCAGCAGCCAGGGCAGGCAGCCACAGCCCCCACGCCCCATCGCGTCAGCCCGCCACGGCCGCAGCCGTCAGGCAGGCGACCGCAGCCTTCATCATCGCCAGGAAGATCGCGGCGGAGCGCTCATTCGCCTCGATCCGGCCTGACAGCGATCCCAGCAACAGGTCGACCAGGCGAAAGGCGATGAGTTGCAGCACCAGCGTGACGCTGCCCCAGATGACGACATCCCAGACATTGACCGATCCGGCGAGGCAGAAGGCCAGTGGCACGGCGAGGCCGACGGAGGCGCCGCCCAGCGAAATGGCGGCCGCCTCATTGCCGGCGCGGATCAGCTTGAACTCGTCGTGCGGGGTTATCCACATATATACCGCCATGGCGGCCGCCCAGACCAGGGTGGCGCAGGCGAGGTGGAGAAGCAGGATCGGCAGGCCCGACAACAGGCTCTGGATGACGGGTGTAGGATCGCTCATGGGCACAGAAATGCCGCAACCCGCCCTCGGGTTCAATCGGGGCGGGCCGCGATGGATATTTGCTCAGGCGGGATCAGCGACAGACACGCACCCGGACCCGACGGTCGCGATAGGCATTATAACGCCATTCGTCCCAGCAGCGCTGGCGATAGGCGGAGCGATGGTAGCCGCGTCGCCCGTCATAATAGCGCCTGTCGCCGCGCCAGCGACGGCGGTCGTCCCAGCGGCGATTGTCCCAATGGCGCCGGCCGTCCCAGCGGCCATCGCGATCGCCGCGCCAGCCGTCGCTGCGATAATGCTGCGCCTGGGCAGGCGCGCTGGTGGCGGCGATGCCGGCCATGGCCAGGCCCAGCATCGCAGCGCTTTTCCACAGGAATTTCATCTAGCTTCTCCTCTGTCCGGCCCGGCTGCCGGGGCAGCGCGGGGACGTGGGGAGGAGAATGGAGTCCGGTCACTGAACCGTCCGGGAACAGGGCTGACAGGCTTTGTTCAGCCCGCCCGGACGGTCGCAATTCTGCCTCGCATCATCGGTGCGCGGCGGTGTTTCAGCGCCCGCGCAGCGCGGTCTCTGCCTCGATCATATAGTCGCGGGTGATCGGTAGCGCGCGGCGGTCGCGCACATATTGGACCTGGAAATTGACCATCGACCCATGTTCGAACACGGTCGCCGCGCCCGCCAGATAGAAGGTCCACAGGCGGAAGAAGCGCTCGTCATAGAGGGCGACGATATCCGCCTTGTGCGCCATGGTCCGCTTGTACCAGTCGCGGATGGTCAGGCCATAATGGATGCGCAGCACCTCCACATCGGTGATCATCAGCCGCGTGCCTTCGCTGCCCGCCACCATTTCCGACAAAGCGGGGATATAGCCGCCGGGGAAGATATATTTGGTGGTGAAGGTATCGGTGATGCCGGGGCCATCGACCCGGCCGATCGTGTGGATCAGCATCACGCCGTCCGGCGTCAGCAGGTCGCGGCACTTGTTGTAGAAGACGCGATAGTCGGCGGTGCCGACATGTTCGAACATGCCGACCGACACGATCCGGTCGAACGGCCCTTCGATGTCGCGATAATCGATCAGTTCGAACCGCACATGGTCGGCCACGCCGGCGTCGATCGCCCTCTGGCGCGCAACCTTCAACTGCTCTTCCGACAGGGTGATGCCGGTGACGTCGACACCGAAATGCTTGTGCAGGTACAGCGCCATGCCGCCCCAGCCGCAGCCAATGTCCAGCACCTTCATGCCCGGCTTCAGGTAGAGCTTGGCGGCGATATGCGCCTTCTTGTCTTCCTGTGCCTGCTCCAGGCTGATCCCAGCCTCATTCTCCGCATCGGGGAAATAGGCGCAGCTATATTGCCGGTCACGGTCGAGGAAGAGGGCGTAGAGCGCGCCCGACAGGTCATAATGATGGGCGACATTGGCCTTGGACCGGCTGCGATGATTGGCCTTCCACAGCTTGCGGCGCACCGTCTTCAGCGCGCGCTGCACCGGCCCCTTGGCGTCGATCGACTTGCCATTTTCCCAGGCGTTGTTCTGGCGGATCATGGACACGAACTCCATGATGCCGCCGCCCTCGATCGCCACCCGGCCATCGATATAGGCCTCGGCCATGCCCAGGCGCGGATCCTTGACGATGTCGAGGGGCACGCGCTTGTCGAGGAAGCGCAGCGCCAGCGGGGGCAGGTCGGGATCGGGCGAACCGACGGTAACGCTACGGCCATCGGCATAGAAAACGGTCAACTGACCCTTGGTGACAAGACGTCTCAGAACGCGGTCGAAAATCTTCATGGAGCAGGCTGGTCCTTCTCGTTACGCGGCCGTCAAATACCTGCATACCAATCATAATTGGCGCGGTCTTCCCAAAAACCGCCCTTGCCCCGACCGATGGACAATAGGCTCTCGACCGCCTCGATCCGCATCAGATATTTGGCCTGTTTATAACCAAGCTGTCGCTCCACCCGCAGTCGTAGCGGCGCGCCATTGGCGACGCTGAGCGGCCGGCCGTTGAGCGCGAAGGCGAGGATGGTCTGGGGATGGAAGGCATCGATCAGGTCGATACTCTCATAATAAGCGGTGCCACCGCCCATGTCGTCGGCGCAGTGGAACACGATATAGCGCGCGCGATCGCGCAGCCCCGCGCCGTCGAGCAGCAGCTTCAATGGCACGCCGCGCCATTTGCCGATCGCGCTCCACCCCTCGACACAGTCATGGCGGGTGATCTGCTCGCGATGGGGCAGGGCGTGCAATTGCGACAGCGAAAGCGACAGGGGCCGGGCGACCAGTCCGTCGACGCGCAACCGCCAGTCGGCAAAGCCGCTGCGCCACAGCGCCTTGTAGGCCGGGGTGTTGGGATTGGCGGTGCCGTTCGCGCGGAAGAAGGGCGAAATCTGCTCGGGCCGGAATTCCTGCGCCAGTGCGTCGCGCGCCATGATTGTGCGCTGCGCCCATGAATGGAAATTGTCGGCGGAAAAGAGGATGTCGCGGGCCAGCGGCTGGCGCGCGATCCGGTCGCATCCCGCCAGCGTCGCGGTCGCGCCCAGCAGCAGGGTGCGGCGGGTCAGGATCATGGCCGGTCCTTAGGCAGGCGATAGCGGCCGGTGATCATCGATCCTATCTCGTTCACCGGGCCGGCCAGCAGCACCATCAGCATATGGACCAGGAAGAAGGCGACCAGCGCGAAAGCGGTCAGGAAATGGATCGACCGCGCCGACTGGCGCCCGCCGAACAGGTCGACCAGCCAGGGCCAGGCGGCGTTCATGCCGGGCGACATGGTAAGGCCGGTCAGGATCAGCAGCGGCAGGGCGATGAAGAGGACGGCGATATAGCTCGCCTTCTGCAGCACATTGTAGCGCAGCGCCGCGGCGCCGGTGGGGAAGCGCAGCCGGGCATGGTCCCTTATGTCCTGCCAGACATGGCGCGGCGCCAGTTCGCCCCGACGAAAGGCGAGGTCGCGGGCGATATGGCCGCCCGCCAGACCCCAGAGCATGTAGAAGAGCAGCGCGAAGGCGAAGATCGGCGCGGCGGTCAGGTGCCAGTGGCGCGACAGCGCCAGATTATAGAGGGCGGGCAGGGTGATCCAGCCGGGGAACCGGTCCAGCTCCAGCCAGGCATGATCGAAATTGGCGCCATAGTGCCCCCAATAAAGGCGGGGATGGGCGTTGAAGATGCCAAGGCCGGAGGTGAAGAGGATATAGAGCAGCAGCGCGTTCAGCCAGTGCCACAGCCGGGTGATCAGGCGGTGGCGGCGGACCATGTCCCCTGGGGCGTAAGGCGGCTCCATGGGCATGACCCTATTGTCTTCCGTCGAAATATCCAGCCGCATCGCGGTCGTTCGCATGTCCAGGCCTGTCGTTGGTCGAATGGCCATGGTGCGCGCCGTGCGATTGCGATCAACGGCTGGCCCTGCAAGGGACTGATGAAGTCGACTTCAAAGAATTTTCGTACAGAAATTTGAATTGATAAAATTCCTCCACGAAATGGGAGTATAAATAAGGTCGCCTGTCACGATTTTCGGCGCTTCGACGCAGATATTGGATGGGTAATATGAAGAGTATCACGTTTTTCATCGCTTCGGCTGTTCTATGTTTTGTTTCGGCGCCTGCCTTTGCGCAGGATTATGCCCCTTTCACGGGTGCCCATGCCGAAATCATCACCGGCTATGATGTGGTCGATGCCAAGGGCGTCAAATCGGCCGACGGCCTGCTCTATGGCCTCAATGCCGGCTATGATTTTGCCCTGGGCGGCCTGATCCTGGGCATCGAGGGCGAGATTTCCGATTCCACCACCCGTCTGCATGTCGCCGGCGGCAAGAGCGAGACCGATCGCGACCTGTATGTCGGCGGGCGGATCGGTGTGCCGCTTGGCAGCAAGGCGCTCGCCTATGTGAAGGCGGGCTACAGCAATGCCCGGATGGAATATGAAGCCAGTGACGGCGAAGGCGGCCTGATCCGCGGCGGCGACAATGGCGACGGGTTGCGGCTGGGCGCGGGTCTGGAATATCGGATCGCCGAAAAGCTCTTCCTCAAGGGCGAATATCGCTATTCCGATTATGAGGCAGGCGTGTCGCGCCACCAGTTGGTGACGGGCATCGGCCTGCGCTTCTGATCGCCCGGAAACCGGGGCTTTCGCGAAGGGGGCGGCGGTCGGGCCGTCCCCTTTTTGCGGCCGGTCGTGCTGCAGTCGCGTTGTCACACTTTTGCAACACAAGCCCTGAAATTGATTGAAATAAAGGCCTTGCCCCTTTGCAAGTGAGTTTGGCGATCCTAGATGGCCACTGCGCTCTCATGATGCAGAGGGGGCGGTTCCTCTCCGAAGTGTCGGAGAAGAATAAGCAGGAGGAAGTGTGACTCTATTTCATATTTTCCTAGCATCAAACCTGAACGCTAGATGAACAATTAAGTCGTAGCGTCATAATAAATATCGAGGACTTTATGAAGACTGTGATTTTCGCAGCGATTGCTGCTGCCGCCGCTGTTTCGGCCCCCGCTTTCGCTCAGGATGCTGCGCCGTTCACCGGTCCGCGCGCTGGCGTCACCATGGGCTTTGACAAGGCGCAGGGCGAAGACGGTTTCAGCTACGGCGTGACCGCCGGCTACGACCTCGCCGTTGCCAACCGCGTGACCTTCGGTCCGGAAGTGTCGTTCGGTGACTCGACCGTCGACGGCCAGGGCTTCGACGCCAGCCGCGACCTCGCCGCTTCGGTCCGTCTCGGCTATGTCGTGACCCCGCAGATCCTGGCGTTCGGCAAGGTCGGCTACGCTTCGAGCCGCATCGAAGCCGCTGGCGCCCACACCTCGCTGGAAGGCGTGCGTTACGGCGGTGGCCTGGAATATTCGGTGACCCCGAACACCTACATCTCGGCCGAATATCAGCGCACCGAGTATGAAGATAATTTCGGTGGCCGTGACGCTGGCGTCGTCGGCATCGGCTTCCGTTTCTGATCCCTCTCGATCGGAATATGGGGAAGGGCGGTCCGTTCGGGCCGCCCTTTTTTTATGTCGGCAGCGGCGTCCGATCGGGCGCGAGCCAGGCCCGGCGCGCGGCCGGGCTCATCAGCGTCTCGCGCGTCCAGTAGGTGAAGAGCCAGTCCTTGTCGCCCAGCGGCGACGCCATCAGCGTGGCATAGGCTGCGGCCGGCGTCACATCGGCGGGCAGGCCGGCCAGCAACTGCCGGGCCATGTGCAGCGAGGCCTGGGTGATGGTCTCATGATAGCCGCTCGTGTCGCTGTTCAGCCCGCCGACGCTTTCATTGTAGCGGCGGATCATGCCGGGCATGTCAATTTCGGCGTCAACATCGGGTCGGCGCAGGATCAGCCACAGCGCGGTCGCGAAATGGGCGCCGTGGGTCCAGTGCGCCTTGGGCAAAGTGCAGGCGCAAAAGCCTGTGCCCAGCATATCGATCTCGTCATCGGTCATCCTCATTCCCCCAAAAGAAAAGCCCCGCCGGTATGGGCGGGGCTTGTCGTCGCGCGGCATGCGCGCAGCCAGTCGTCCCCGGATTATCCGAGTGCGGCTTGCTTCTCTTCGGCCAGGCGCTTGAGTTCCGCCTTGCTCTTCTTCTCGCTCGCCGACTTGAGCTGGCCACAGGCGGCCATGATGTCGCGGCCGCGCGGCGTGCGCACCGGCGCGGAAATGCCGCCCTCGAACACGATCGTGCTGAACGCGCGGATCCGTTCGGGACTCGAGCATTCATAGTCGGTGCCCGGCCAGGGGTTGAACGGGATCAGGTTGACCTTGGCCGGCAGCTTATATTTGCGGATCAGGCGGACCAACTCATGCGCGTCGGCATCGCTGTCATTCTTGTCCTTGATCATCACATATTCGAACGTGATGCGCCGGGCATTGTTCGCCTTGGGATAATCGGCACAGGCCTGGAGCAGTTCCTCGATGCCATATTTGCGGTTGAGCGGCACCAGCTCGTCGCGCACTTCCTTGGTCACGGCATGGAGCGAGACCGCCAGGTTCACGCCAATCTCTTCCGCCGCGCGCGCCATCATCGGCACGACGCCGCTGGTCGACAGGGTGATGCGCCGCTTCGACAGGGCCAGGCCATCGCCGTCCATCACCAGCTTGAGCGCGTCGCGGACATGATCGAAATTATAGAGCGGCTCGCCCATGCCCATCATCACGATGTTGGTGAGCATGCGGCCGTCCGCCGTATATTGCGAATCCTCGTCCGTCTCGTCGTCATTGGCGCTGGCCATGCTGCCCTTGGGCCATTCGCCCAGCGCGTCGCGCGCCAGCATGACCTGGCCGACAATCTCGCCCGGCGTCAGGTTGCGCACCAGTCGCATCGTGCCGGTGTGGCAGAAGCTGCAATTGAGCGTGCAGCCGACCTGGCTCGACACGCACAAGGTGCCGCGATCCGCATCGGGGATGAAGACCATTTCATAATCCTGGCCATCGTCCGAGCGGAGCAGCCATTTGCGGGTGCCGTCGTTCGACACCTGCGCCTCCACCACCTGCGGCCGGCCGACGATGAAGCGTTCCGCCATCCACAGCCGCATCGGCTTGGCCAGGTCGGTCATCTTCTCGAAATCGGTTTCGCCGCGATGATAAAGCCAATGGAACAGTTGCTTGGACCGCAGCTTGGCGGCCTTCTGGTCGAGTCCTGCTTCTTCCAGCACGCCCTTCATCTGGGCGCGGGTCAGGCCCAGCATGTCGACGCGCCCGTCCTCACGGGGCGTCACCGCGCGGGGCACGGGCACAGGGTCGATAAGGCCGGGAATCGGCATGATGGGATTGGCGGCGGAATGCATGGTCGCGCACATAGTCGATTTTGCCGGATTTTTAAAGTGGCGTTGCAATCAGCGTAAACGGGCGCACCCCAGCGCTGCCGCGTCGATCGCCGTGGCCGCGCCGCGCAGCGCATAGCTGTCGGCAAAGGCGCCGCCCTTGGCCGATGTCGATTGCACGCTCATGCTGCTCGCGGAGCGCATTGCGGCGATGATCGCGGCATCGTCCTGCGGATTGGCGGCCCAGGCATCGGCCTGGCCCGCAACCAGCGCGAAACGGCGGTCGCCGACGCTGAGGGAAACCCGCGCATTGGCGGCGCGCGGCCGGCTGAGGCGGAAATGGACCTGGCCCCGGACATGCTGGCGTGGCCAGGTGCCGACGGCAGCAAAACCCTTGGGCGCATCGCCCGCGCGGCGCGGCACCGGCATGGCGATGGCGTAGCAGCGCGGGCCGTTCTGGCCGGCGCCGGGATCGCGAAACGCCCCCCAGCTTTCGAAAATGCCGAGCGAATCGCGCGCCATGGCCGGGCTGGCGAGCAGGACGAGCGGGATCAGCAGGGCGGGCAGGCGGCGCATGGTCCGGGCAAAGCGCAAGCCATCGCCATTTGCAAGCCCGGCTTCGTTTCGAAAGCGCGTCGAGGTGCTTGCCGCCGCCGACATAGCGGTTATGAAGGACCATCCATCATTGCCGCCGGGATTCGACCGAATCCTCGCCATCGACGCAAAAAGAACGGACAGAACAGGGACATGAAGGCCACCATCGAACGCGCAACGCTCCTCAAGAGCCTCAGCCACGTCCAGTCGGTGGTCGAGCGGCGCAACACGATTCCGATCCTGTCCAACGTGCTGATCGAGGCATCGGCGGATGGCGCGATCAAGCTGATGGCGACCGATCTCGACCTGCAGGTCGTGGAAAGCGTGTCGGCCCAGGTCGAACAGGCCGGCGCCACCACCATTTCCGCCCACACGCTGTTCGACATCGCCCGCAAGCTGCCCGAAGGCAGCCAGGTGTCGCTGCAGGCGGCCGACGGCAAGATGCTGATCCAGGCCGGCCGCGCCCGCTTCAACCTGTCGACCCTGCCGCGTGACGACTTCCCGGTGATTGCCGAGGGCGACCTGCCGACCAGCTTCGAACTGCCGGCCGAAACGCTCAAGCAGATCATCGACAAGACGCGCTTCGCCATCTCGACCGAAGAGACGCGCTATTATCTGAACGGCATCTATTTCCACGTCTCGGACGAAGGCTCGCCGGTGCTCAAGGCCGCCGCGACCGACGGCCACCGTCTGGCCCGCGTCACCGTCCCGCGTCCCGACGGCGCCGATGGCATGCCGGGCATCATCATCCCCCGCAAGTGCATCGCCGAACTGCGCAAGCTGCTCGACGAGGTCGAGGGTTCGGTGCAGGTCAGCCTGTCGGCCAGCAAGATCCGCTTTGGCCTGGGCAGCGCGATCCTGACCAGCAAGCTGATCGACGGCACCTTCCCCGATTATAGCCGCGTCATTCCGACCGCGAACGACAAGCTGCTCAAGATCGATCCGCGCAGCTTCGAGGAAGGCGTGGACCGCGTTGCGACCATCGCCACCGAAAAGACCCGCGCGGTCAAGATGAGCCTCGACAAGGACAAGATCACCCTCTCGGTCACCAGCCCGGAAAATGGCACGGCGGCCGAAGAAGTGCCCGGCGCGTTCCAGGGCGAAGGCTTCGATATCGGCTTCAACGCCCGTTATCTGCTCGACATCCTTGGCCAGATCGACACCGACATCGTCGAACTGCACCTGGCCGATGCGGCCGCGCCGACGCTGATCCGCGAAAATGATCGCAGCCCGGCGCTTTACGTTCTGATGCCGATGCGCGTCTGACCGGTCTTGCCGGGAGATCGCTGAATATCAGGGAATCTCCCGGACCCGGCGGGTAATCGCTTCTCAAGCTTTGTCGGTTAGACGATCGGCATGGCTATTGTCCGCAAAACAGATACTGATGCGCCGGCCAGGACCGCGAGCCTGCTGGTTTCGCTGGGTCTGGCCGAAAGCGGCACGGAAGTCGCCGCCAACTGGCTGTCGCGCAGCTTCACCCATGTCGCCGCCCTCTGGCCGCTGATGCTGCTGGCCAAGCTGTGCGTTGCAGCGCTGCTCGGCATGCTTTCCTTCACCCGGCCGGAACATGGCGCCCTGCTGTGCGGCGTGGTGCTGATCGACGGCTTGCTGATGCTGGTGCCGCGCCGGGCGCTGTTCCGCAATCTGCGACCCCATGTGCAGAACTGGCTGATGCTGCCCGCGCTCTTCTGTTCGGGACTGATCTTCAGCCTGTGGCTGGCGCAGGGCAATGGCGTGGCGATGCCGTCCGCCGTGCCGGAAATGGCGATCGCGCTGCTGGCGGTCTGCATCGTCGGCGACCGGCGCCTGCTGGGGCTCAGCTATTTCATGGGGGCGCTGCTGGTGGCCGGCATCGCCCATGCGGGCATGGTGCATCTGGGGCTGCTGGCCAGCTGCCTGGCGGTGATGGCGATCGCCACCCTGCGGCAGGCGGCGGCGGATCGCGAGCGCGCGATCGAACAGCATCGGCAGGATCTCAAGGCGCAGCGTTCCGACCGGCTGCTGGAGGAATATGAACAGTCCGGCCGCGGCTGGTTCTGGGAAACCGATCGCCACGGCCACATCACCTATATCTCCGCCACCCTGGCCGAACCGCTGGGCGTGGAAGCGGGCAGCCTGATCGGCCGGTCGCTGACCGACATCATCCAGCAGGGTGACCGGCAACAGGGCGATGGCGAGCGGACGCTCGGCTTCCACCTCTCGGCCCGGACCGGTTTTGCCGACATTGCGGTGCGGGCTGCGATCGCGCGCGAGGAACGCTGGTGGTCGATCTCGGGCGAACCGGTTTTCAACGAATATGGCCAGTTCCACGGTTTCCGTGGATCGGGCACCGACCTGACCGAAATGCGCCGCAGCCAGGCGGAAGTGACGCGCCTGGCCCAATATGATTCGCTGACCGGCCTCGCCAACCGCGTGCAGATGCTGCAGGCGCTGGAGCAGGCGGTGCTCGGCTCGCGCGGCAAGCAGGGCGAATGCGCGCTGATGATGCTCGACCTCGACCGGTTCAAGAGCGTCAACGACACGCTAGGCCATCCGGCCGGCGATGCGCTGCTGCGCCAGGTCAGCCAGCGGCTCCAGCGCGTGGTCGGCAATCAGGGGCTGGTCGGTCGCCAGGGCGGCGACGAGTTCAAGGTGCTGGTGCATGGTCGCCATGATCGTAACCGGCTCGGCCTGCTGGCACAGGCGATCATCAGCGCCCTGTCGCAACCCTATTCGATCGAGGGCACGGGCGTGGTGATCGGCGTGTCGATCGGCATTTCCTTCTGCCCCGAGGATGGCGTCACCGCCGATGCCCTGATCCGCAATGCCGACCTCGCCCTCTACAAGGCGAAGGGCGACGGACGCGGTGTCTATCGCTTCTATTCGGCCGACATGCACGCCGATGCGGAGGATCGCCGCCAGCTCGAACAGGATCTGCGCCATGCGCTGACGGCGGACGGCCTGCACCTCGTTTATCAGCCGATCGTCAGTTCGACGACCGAGCGCATCACCGGCTATGAGGCGCTGCTGCGCTGGGATCATCCGGTGCGCGGCGCCATCTCGCCCGCCTTGTTCGTCCCCATTGCGGAGGATAGCGGCCTGATCGCGCCGATCGGCGAATGGGTGATGCGCACCGCCTGTCGTGACGCGGCGCAGTGGGATGCTGGCATCCGCGTTGCGGTCAATGTCTCGGCGATGCAATTCGCCAATCCCGGTTTCCCGACCACCGTGATGCAGGCCCTGGCCAGCGCGCAGCTGGCGCCCGAACGGCTGGAGCTGGAAATCACCGAAAGCGTGTTCCTGAACGACAATGACGGCACCGACGCCATGTTCACCCGGCTCAAGGGGCTGGGCGTGCGGCTGGCGCTCGACGATTTCGGCACCGGCTATTCGTCGCTCGGCTATCTCAAGAAGGCGCCGTTCGACAAGATCAAGATCGACCAGAGCTTCGTGCGCGGCGCCGCGATCCGGGGCAGCCGCAACAGCGCGATCATCAAGGCGATCGTCAGCCTGGCCGAGGCGCTGGGCATGGATACCACGGCCGAAGGCGCCGAGACGCGCGACGAGCTGGACCTGATCCGGCAACTGGGGTGCAGCCATATCCAGGGCTATATCTATGGCCGGCCGATGCCCGCCGCCCAGGTGCTGGAAGGGCAGCGCGCCAATGGCGTCTCCGCCCGGTCGGAAGGTTTCCAGTCGAGCCGGCCGGAGCGCAAGGCGATGCTGCGCACGGTCGCCGTCCATCATGACGGCCATGTCTATAATGGCCGCATCCGCAACATCTCCGCCACCGGCGCGATGATCGAGGGGCTGTGGAATGTGCCGGAAGGCACGCAGTTTGCGATCGACCTGTCGGAGGGGCAGAGCGTCGACGCGACCACCCGCTGGTCGCGCGAGGACCGCATGGGGGTGGAATTCGCCGCCCCGATCGACCTTGCCCTGCTTCGCCCGCAAGCGCGCGCACTGGCCGGATAGCGACACAGACGATCGGCCGGGCATTACCCAGCCGGCCGACCTTTCAGAAGAACAGCTTGCGGAAGCTGACCGACACGGTCCGGCCGAGCGGGTCGAGATAGCCCGGCTGATAGCGGACCGGGGTTGCTCCGGTCGCGTCGGTGACGTCGCGGCGGGTGTTGAAGATATTGTCGATGCCGATCGACACGCGCGCGCCGCGCAGGAAGGGATGGGCCTTCACCAGGCTGGGCATCTGGCCGAAATTGGCGAACAGCCGCAGATTGGCGGTCGCCAGGCTGGCAAAGTCCAGCCGCGAACTGCCGCCCAAGGCACCATCGACATGGGTGCCGCTTTCCCAGTCGACGCCCAGCCGGCCGCCAATGCCATTGTTCACATAGCCGACCCGCGCCTTCAGTTCGTGGCGGGGCTGCCCGCCCGACGAGCCGACCGCATCGCCGTCGAGCAGGTTGAGTTCGGGCACGCCCGGCGCGATCAGGATGCTCTCGGTCAGGTGCCAGGTATGATAGAGGCTGAAGGTCAGCCGCCCGCCGGCCTGGCCGGCGCCGGGACCACGGAAACCGCCCGGCCCACCAAAGCCGCCGCCCGGACCACCGGGGCCACCCGGCCCGCGCGGACCATCGCCACCGCCCTGCGCATTATCACCACCCTGGCCGCCATTCTGGCCACCGGGGCCATCATTGCCGCGCTGGTTGTTGTCGCCGTCGCCGCGGGGCGCGCTGTCATTGCCCTCGCCGCGCGGCGGACCGCCCTCGCGATTGCCCTCCGCGCCGTCGCGCGGGCCACGATTGCCGAAGGCGGCGCGCATGTCCTGCAATTCCTTGGGCCGATCCTCGGGCTTGGCGCCGGCCGCGCGCCACGCCTCGATCACCTTCTGGATGTGCGACTTCAATGAGATGGACAGGTCGAAGCCCCAGCGCAGTTGCTCGCTTTGCGAACGCAGATAGTTGATCGGCCGGCCGTCGATGCTCAGCAACTGGCCATCCTCGTCGCGCATGAAGCGCTGCGGGAAGGCATTCTCGATCGCCGGCGTCGGCGTCGGGAAGGCGGAAATGGGGTTGCTGGTCCGGCTGTTGAGATAGGTTGCCGTCAGCGTCAGGTTCGGTTTTTCGAACGGCTTGATCCGCGCGTTGATGCGGAACTGGTCGCGCGTGCTGGATCGCAGGTCCGGGTTGCCGCCGGAAAATTGCGTGACGAACACGGTCTGGCCGGTGGCATAGTCGAACACCGACACGTTGGGCGTCGAAATCACCGGATCGTTGATCTGCGTGCCGGTCGGCGCCGACTTGTCCTGATTGGCCGACACCAGCAACTGCACCGCCGGCACCGGCCGCCAGCGCAGGCCATAGCCCAGCGTCGACAGCGTGCCGAAATCCGACAGATGCTGCGCCCCGGCGTTCATGTTGACGCCGACATCGCCGATCGCGCCCAGGAACCCCTTGGACCGGCTGGTCAGCGGTATGTCGAAACTGACCTGTCCGCTCGCAATCTCGCGATTATAGTCGAGGCCGCGCTCCACGCCCGACCGCACCGAATGGCTTTCAAAGCCATTGGCCGATCCCCCGACCCGCACCGACGTCATGACATTGCCGGCCGGCAAGGTCAGCAGCGATCCGCTGACCAGCAGGTCGCCGCCGATCGCGCGCGATTGCGACCGGGCGCGGTCGGTCAGGCGCGATTGCAGCAGGTCGGCGGTGAAGGCGCCATAGGGATTGACGCTGGCCGATCCGGCATCGAGCGCGGCCTGGATGCCGCCCGTGTCGACGCCGCGATCGGTGCGGGTGCGGGTGTCGGAAATGTCGCCATTGCCGGTGAAGGACCATTGCCAGGTGCCGCCTAGCCGGCCGTTCAGCGTGACGCCGATGTGCCCGGTGGTGCCGCGGATCTTCTGCCCCAGCGCGCCGGCCTGCTCCAGATAGCGATAGAGGCGGACATCGTCGCCAAAGGCGGAGAAGGGATTGCCGCCGGGCAGGGTGAGGGCGGCCGCCGACAGGCCCTGCAGCGAATCATTGTCGGACAGTTCCAGCCGGCCGTTGATCGTCGCCGATATGCCGCCCAGCGCGCGCGCCAAGGTCGCGTTGGCCGAGAAATTCTCGGTCGCGGGGCTGAGCGTGCGATATTTGCTGAGATTGCTGACGCTGGTCTGGTTCGCGCCGGCAACGAAATCATTGAGGCCGGGGGCGCCGTTGGCGGCGCTGCCGGGCACGCTGGCGACCGTCACGGTCTGGCCGGCGGCGGCCGACAGGGCCGGGTCGATCTCTGCTCCGCGGTCGATCGCGGTGATATTGCCGGCCAGCGAATAGGGCATGCTGGGCGCCGCGGCATTGATGCCGCGCTCGCTCTCCAGCAGATCGTCGGCCCGGCTATATTTGACGTTGAGCGTCAGCCGATTGTCGCCCCGGATGCGCAGCACGCCGACTTCGCCCTGGCCATTTTCGCGTCCGCCATCGGTGGTCGTGCCACCGCGCAGGTCGACCGTGGTCGCGCGGAAACGCTGACGCAGGACGATGTTCACCACCTTCTGCGTCGGCGCATAGCCATAGGACAGGGCCACTTCCTCTGGCAGGATGTCGACCCGCGACACCGCTTCGGACGGCAGGTCGGAAATTTCCGAGAAGCTGGAAATACGCTTGCCGTTCAGCAGGATGACCGGCGTGCCATTGGTCTGTGGCGACAATTCGGTGATGATTTCGGAAATCGACGTGACGCCCAGCGCCCGGACATCGGCGGGCGACAATTGCTGTTCGGGCTTGATGTCGCCGGGCACCGCGCCGCGCTGGACCGCGCCGGTGACGACGATCTCGTCGCCCTCGTCCATCTGGGCCGGCGGCCCCTTCTGCTCGGCCTCCTGCGCCATCAGCGCGCCGGGCGCCGCGCTCAGCATCAGTGAAAACAGCAGCAGCGACGTCGTCTGGCGCACGGAAATTTACCCCTAATCTGGACCCTGACAGGATCTCGTTTAGGCCGCACTTGTCGCAAAAATCTGGCAAGGCAAAGACAGTTTTGTCGCAAAGTGTAACGGCGCGTCACATGGTGCAACAAATGCGTGTTCGGGCGTGACCGGCCTCACTTGCGATCCCGCGTCAGTCGGGCATAGACGGGCTTTCGCGGCCGCGCCTGACGGCCGGACGAAGGGGGATTATATGCGCCATTCCATCATCCTGCTGCCCTTGCTGTGCCTGGCCGCACCGGTCGCCGCGCAGCAGCCTGACGATCTCAACCGCGTCATCGACGAAGGGCTGAACCACAGCCAGGTGATGCAGATCGCCCAGCATCTGACCGACGATATTGGCGGGCGCATGACCAATTCGCCGCAGATGCGTACAGCCGAGGCCTGGACTGCCGACCAGTTTCGCCAATGGGGCCTGTCCAATGTCCGCAAGCAGGGCTTTCGCTTCGGTCGCGGCTGGTGGATTGCCGCCTCCTCGGTAAGGATGATCAGTCCGCGCCCGATCCAGCTTACCGCCATCCCCGTCGCCTGGACGCCGCCGACCAATGGCGTGCTGAGTGCGCCGATCATCGTCGCGCCGATGAAGAAGGAGCGCGATTTCGACGCCTGGCGCGGCAAGCTCGCCGGCAAGATCGTGCTGGTGTCGCTGCCGGGCACCGGCGACGAGCCGAACGAGGCTGCCTTCCAACGGCTGAAGGGCGAGGATATCGAGAAGCTCGACAGGTTCGAGCAGCCGAAAAATGATCCCGCGTCGCTGGAGCGGCTGATGAAGCGCCTCAGCTTCACCCGCAAGCTGGAGGCGTTCCTGAAGGCCGAGGGGGCGGTCGGATGGGCGCGGCAATCCTATCGCGACGGCAAGCTGCTCCATGGCGAGGGCTATGATTTCGGCGTCAGCGACACGCCCGCGCTGCCCGGCGTCGAGATCGCGGCGGAGGATTATCGCCGTCTCGCCCGCCTCGCCAAGACCGGCCCGGCGCCGGTGCTGGAAATCAACAGCGACGTCCGTTTCGACGACAGCGACGTCAACGCCTACAACATCCTGGCCGATATTCCCGGCAGCGATCCCAAGGCCGGCTATGTCATGGCCGGCGCGCATCTCGACAGCTGGGTCGCGGGCGATGGCGCGGCGGACAATGGCGCGGGCAGCGCCATGATCATGGAGGCTGCGCGCATCCTGAAATCGCTCGGCATCAAGCCCAAGCGCACGATCCGCTTCGCGCTATGGTCGGGCGAGGAACAGGGGCTGTTCGGCTCGATGGCCTATGTCGACGAATATCTCGCCACCCGCGCACCGGGGCCGAAGGAGGAACAGGGGCGGGAGGAAATGTATTTCCGCTACAAGACTCGTTTCCCGATCACGCCCAAGCCCGGCTATGCGGACCTCAAGGCCTATTTCAACATCGACAATGGCTCGGGCAAGCTGCGCGGCCTCTATGCCGAACGCAATGTCGCCGCCGTCTCGCTGTTGCGCGAATGGCTCAGTCCCTTTGCCAGCATGGGCGCGGGCAATGTCGTGTCGCAGCCGACCGGCGGCACCGATCATGAATATATGCAGGCGATCGGCGTGCCGGGCTATCAGTTCATCCAGGATCCGCTCGACTATGAAAGCCGGGTCCATCACAGCGGCATCGATACCTTCGATCATCTGAAGGCGGAGGATATGCGCCAGGGCGCGGTCGTTCTCGCCGGCATGCTGTTGCAGGCCGCGAACAGCGACAAGACGCTGCCACGCATGCCGCTGCCGACCCAGCCGACGGTCAGCGATCCGTTCAAATATGAGGATCCGGCGCTGGATTGAACGTAACGGGCGGGGCGGCGGCGTCGCCGCTCCGCCTAGCTCTGGGCGTCGTGGAAGATGATGCCCAGCGTATGGCGCATGCCGGACAGGAGCCGGCTGACGCCATGGCGCATCTGCACCCGGTGGACGCCGCGCGTGCCCATCACCGGCCGCTCGCGCACCGGGAAGATCACGGCATCGCCCTTGCGCAGCGGCACCATCTCGGGGCGCGACTGCATGCGCGGGCGTTGCTCGGTCAGGATGAAGGCGCCGCCGGTGAAGTCCGCCTCCGGCTCCGACAACAATATCGCGGCCTGCAACGGGAAGATGGTCGCGCCATAGACATCCTGATGCAGCGCATTCCAGTCGCCCGCCTCATAGCGCAGCAGCAAGGGCGTCGCCTTGTCCTGGCCACCGAGCGCGCACTGGTTGAGGAAATCTGCGTGACGGGCGGGGTAGAGCGCATCGCTCCCCAGCATCGCTGCCCAGCGATTGGCGACCTGCGCCAGCGGCGGATAAAGTGCCTCGCGTAGCGCGGCGACCGGCTCGGGCAGCGGGTAAGTGAAATAGCGATAGCGCCCCCGGCCATAGCCATGGCGCGCCATCACCACCTCCTTGCGGAAGGCGCGGGGCTGGTTCCATAGCGCGATGATCGCGTCGCACTGGTCCGGGGAAAGCAGGGCAGGCAGGCGCGCGGCGCCATGAAGGTCGAGGTCGGTCAGGTCCATGGCGCGCAGCATGGGCGGCGCGGGGCGCTGCGTCATCCCGCGCCTTGCGCTCAAATCTTGCGGATTATTTGGGCTTGCGGAAGCGGTAGAGGAAACGGTCCGTCTTGCCGCGAATGGCGGGATCGAACACCAGCTTTCTATGATCGTCGGCGGGGTTGGCGAGCAGCGGGCTTTGCGCCTCCAGCACGAATCCGGCGCGCAGGAAATCGGCCTTGACCACCGCCGGATCGATCCGGTGCAGTTTGTCCACGACGGCGCGGGTGTCGCCCGCCGGGCCGACATGATCGATGATGCCGACGATCCCGCCCGGTTTGGTCGCGGTATAGAGCGTCTTCACGAAGGCATCGGGGTCGGTGCGCGGAATGCCGAACTTGTCCGACTGCCAGTAGAGATCATGGTAGCTCAGATTGATGATGCTGAAGTCGAAACTGTCGGGCGCCGCCGCGAAGGTCTCGAACGGATAGCGCACCCAGTCGACCTCCGGCCGGCGCGCGACCAGTGCCGCCCATTTGGGCTTCTCTTCCTCGCTGGCGTAGAATTGGCTGGGCTCGAACCCGGTGACCTTGCCCTTGGCGCCGACCGCATCGGCCATGATCTCCGCCCAATAGCCCGATCCGGTCATGATGTCGGCTGCCTTCATGCCGGGCTTGAGACCAAGGAAGGCCAGCGTCTCGGCCGGCTTGCGGCTTTCGTCCAGCGCCCGTGCGTCGGCGGGCCGCTTTGGGTCGGCCACGGCCGCGGCAAGATCGGTCTTGGCAAGGGCGATGATCGGCGTGGACAGGGCAAGGCCGCTCAGGGCCAGGGCAAGCATCAGGCGCATGGATTGTCCCCTCATGGAAGGCGGGCCAGCATGCGCCCGATCGCGCGTCCGTTCAACGATCCGCGCCGATGCCGGTCGATCGATTCCGGTCGTTGGTCGAAGGGCGAGGCAGGCCTGACGCGTCCACTCGGCTCTCCACATGCACGTTCAGGCCCAATCATATTGTCATGGTTAACGGGCTCGGCTTGGGACGGCGCGGGGGCAGATGATAAGGAGAAAATGATGTCGCACCCGATGAAATTAGCCCCCATTGCCATGGTGTTGGTGGGCTCGCTGGGGCTGGGTGGCTGTGCCACGAAATCCTTCGTGCGCGAACAGGTGGCGACCGTGAACCAGCGCGTCGATGCGCTCGACGCCAAGCTGCAGACCACCGACGGCACGGCGCAGCAGGCTCTGGCCCAGGCCCAGTCGGCCGCCGGTCAGGCCCAGAATAACGGTCAGCGCCTCGATCAGTTGAACGCCCGCGTCGACGGTGTCGAGCAGCAGATGCGCGAAGCCAAGACCAAGCGCGCCAGAAACTGATCGCGCAACTGATCACGTAGCCGATCAAGCTACCGATCCGGTCGGGCTGGTCCCGATCCCGTGCCGGCGCCCCCGCTTCATGGGGGCGCCGGCCCCATTCCCGGATAGGCTCCTCCATGCACAAATTCCCATGGGCGCTGGCGATGCTGGCGCTGTTCGGTGCCTCTCCCGCGCTGGCGGCCGCGCCAGAAGCGGCCGCGTCCGAGAAGCCCGCGCCTGAAACCCCACGATCGCCCGATGCGCGCCGGGTGATCGACTGGATTGCCGCGACCGGCGACAATCATGGCCTGCCTTATGCTATCGTCGACAAGCAGGCGGCTCATGTCTTCCTGTTCGATGCCAGGGGCAAGGCGCTGGCCGATGCGCCGGTGCTGATCGGCATCGCGCCCGGAGACGATGCCACGCCAGGCGTCGGCAAGAAGAGCCTGGCGGAGATCGGCCCGGCGGAAAAAACCACGCCGGCCGGGCGTTTTCTCGCCAAATTCGGCCTGGCGGCGGGCAAGCAGCGCGTGCTGTGGGTCGATTATGCGACCTCGGTCGCGATGCACACCATCCCCAAGGGCAATCCCAAGGAAAAGCGGCGCGAGCGCATGCTGTCGCCGACGATCGAGGATAATCGCATCACCTTTGGCTGCATCAACGTGCCGATCGCCTTCTATAATCGCGGCCTGCGCCCGCAATTTCTGAAAAAGGGCGGCTATGTCTATGTGCTGCCGGACACAAAGCCGCTCGAAGCGGTTTTCCCTCCCCTGCATGTCCAGTCTTACCGGAAGGCGGACGCATCCTCATAAGGCGGGAGCCACGCGCATGACGATCCGGAGGGCAAGCGGCCTGATACTGGTTGCGGCGGCGGGGTTGTCGCCGGGCAGCGCGCAAGCCGGCTTCTATTCGGGCGAAGCGCTGCTGGAAAGCTGCACCGCCGACCGCAATGCCAAGGATTTTTTCGAGAAAAGCTATGAATGCGTCGGCTATGTCGCCGGCGCGGTCGATGCGTTCAACACCACGCGCGAAGTGAACGGCCTCAAAAGCTGCATCCCCGCCGATGTGACTGAAGGGCGCCACCGTCGACTATCTGCGCGCCAATCCAGACAAGCGCGCCCAGTCCGCCTCCGCCCTGGTCTTCACCGCCACGCGCCAGGCCTGGCCCTGCCCCAAGGCAAAGGCCAGGCCCAGCGTGAAAAAGAAACGGAAATAGCGCTTATTTCGCGGCTTTGCCGACGGGCCGCATATAGAGGCGCGCCATTGCCGCCTCCATCTTCGCCCGATCGACCGACAGGATCACGCGCTGCGCCTGCTCGCCCAGATGCGGGCGATAGGATTCCGTCCAGGACAGGGTGTCGCCATAAGCCGCCGTCTGGCTCGTCTCGAAATCGACCCACAAAGTCTCGTCCTTCGTCACGATCTCCGGATTGAGCCAGGCCATGGCGACGATCTCGTCCCACATCGGATAGCCCGGTTCCAGCCCGGTCTGGAACAGCTCGCTCAGCGGGGTATGGGCGGGCTTCAGCCCGTCGAGGAAGGCGCGGGTCCATTGCGTGCCGGTGGACGGATCGACCGGGATCATCGTGATCTTCTTCCACGGCGCATGGGCAAAGATCTTCGCCGCTTCGGGATCCCAGCGGATGTTGAACTCGCGGCGCGGCGAATTGACGAATTCGCGGGCGAACTGCTCGGCCGACGGCCCTTCCAGCACCTGATGCGGGGCCAGGCTGCCGCCCATATAGAGGATTTCCTTCACATTGGCGGCAAAGCTGGGGTCCAGGCTCTGGGCGATGGCGATATTGGTCATCGGCCCGGTCGCGAACAGGGTGATCTCGCCCGGATGCGCCTTCACCATCCGCACCAGGAAGGCGGCGGCAATCTCGGCGCTGGGCTTCGTCCTGGGGTTGCCGATCGGCAGGTCGGGCACCTTGGTCGGATCGGTCGATCCGGGATGCTCCTGGATCGTGTCGCCCGGCCAGTAATCGGTCCATGGCCCCTTGAACACCAGCCGGCCATATTGGCCTTCCCAGCGCTTGGTCGCCTCGGCGCTGTTGAGCAGCGGGAAGGTCGCGCCGGGCACCACCGGCACGTCGGTCCGGCCCAATATCTCCAGCGTGCGCAGCGCATAGGCGGTCGCCGTGTCGCGCCACACCGATCCGCTGGTGGTGGTGATGCCCAGCACCTCGACATCTGGGCTTTGCAGCAACAGCAGCGGCACGCCGTTGAGGCCGATCATGTCGTCGTCGACGATCACCAGCCGCTTGGGGCTTGCCGGCGCGGCGGGCTTCGCATTCGCGCCCTGCACGCCCAGCATCAGCGCCAGCGCGCCCAGCATGATCTTCATCGTCCGCATTGCGTCAAACCCCCATTTCGCTTCGTCCCGCCGCCTGTTAGGACGGTGTCATGCGCAGCCTCTATCCGCCGATTGAACCCTACGCCACTGGTCATCTTGACGTAGGCGATGGCCACAGCCTCTATTGGGAACGGTCCGGCACGCCCGGCGCCAAGCCCGCAGTCTTCCTGCATGGCGGGCCGGGCGGCGGCATATCGCCCGATCATCGCCGCCTGTTCGACCCCACCCGTTATGACGTGCTGCTGTTCGACCAGCGCGGCTGCGGTCGATCGACCCCGCATGCCCATCTCGACGCCAACACCACCTGGCATCTGGTCGCCGATATCGAGCGCTTGCGCGAGATGATGGGCGTCGACCAGTGGCTGGTCTTCGGCGGCAGCTGGGGATCGACCCTGGCACTGGCCTATGCGCAGGCGCATGTCGCGCGCGTCACCGAACTGGTGCTGCGCGGCATCTTCACCATCCGCCAGTCAGAGATCGACTGGTATTATCAGCAGGGCGCCAGCCGCATCTATCCCGACAAGTGGGAACGCTTCGTCGCGCCGATCCCGGAAGGCGAGCGCGACGACATGGTCGGCGCCTATCGCCGCATCCTGACCGGTGACGATCGCGCCGCGCAGGTCGCCGCCGCCAAGGCCTGGAGCGTCTGGGAAGGCGAAACCATTCGCCTGCTGCCCGACGACGCGCTGTCCGCCACCCATGAGGGCGATGATTTCGCGCTCGCCTTTGCCCGGATCGAAAATCATTATTTCGTCCATCGCGGCTGGCTGGAGGACGGCCAGCTGATCCGCGAGGCAGGCAAGCTGGCGGGCATTCCCGGCGTCATCGTCCAGGGCCGCTACGACATGGCCTGCCCGGCCGAAACCGCCTGGGCGCTGCACCGCGCCTGGCCGCAGGCGCACTTCGAAATGATCGAAGGCGCCGGTCATGCGTTCAACGAACCGGGTATATTGGATGCGCTGATCCGCGCGACCGACGGATTTGCGGCATGATGGAAGGAAAAGACGTGCGGACTATGATGTTGCTGGCGACGGCGCTGTTTCTCGCCTCCTGTGGCGGCGGCGATGAGGTGACGGCGGTCGAGAACCGGAACATGCCCGAAACCGGCGCAGCGGCTGAAGTCGCCAAGCTCGACCCCGACCTGCGCAACGGCGTTCTGGAAAAGGCGATCAAGGCATCGGGCGTCGCCTGCCCCTCGGTCACCGGCTCGGAACGCGCCGAAATCCGGCCGGGCGTCAAGGGCTGGAAGGCCCAGTGCGACAACCAGACCGCGCATCTGATCGAAATCCTGCCCGACGGCACCGCCAAGGTGACCAGCCGGACCCATTAAGCGGGAAAGGCGTCAAGCGGCGCGCGGGACGATGCGATCCAGTTCGCCGTTCAGCGCTCGCTTGGCTTCCAGCAGTTCATAGTCGATCTGGAGGCCCAGGAAAAAACCTTCCGACATACGGAAATAGCGGGCCAATCGAAGGTCGAGTTCACCGTCCATTGGGTGGTCGCCGTCAATCACGGCTTGCACTCGATCCACCGGCAAACCGATCGCGGTTGCCAATTCCGCCACGGTCATATTCAGCGGTTCCATGAACTCCAGCCACAGCATTTCGCCGGCATGCGCATTATGCAGCCAGTCAGGGTTATCGGTAGTGGTTGGTGATTTCGACATTATGCGCGTGTCCGTCTTTCCAGACAAAGCATATACGCCATTGCATGTTGATGGAAATTGAATGTTGCCCGGCCCGATCGTCGCTCAGCGCATGAAGGCGATTGCTGGGTGGGTTACGCAGGTCGTCCAGGTTGCGGGCGCGGTTGAGCAGCTTCAGCTTAGAAAGCGCGCGGTCTTGTATAACCGAAGGCCGCTTGCTGCTGCGCTCACCATTCCAGATTTTTTCGGTCTCGGGATTGGCGAAGGAGCGGATCATGGCGGTATATTCCCACAGGACGACAATTTAATCTGGCGCAACCTGCATCAGATTTGAATCGACGTTTACCGTCGTGGGGCCTTTTACGTCTAAGGCATAGGCCGGTAGCAGCCAGTCCTACCGCCCGAACTTCCGCGTCGTCTTCCCGAACCGTCCTTTCCGTGTGCCCGGCTTGCCCTCGGTCGCGCGGCCGCGTGGCGCCGCCACCTGCTGGTCCGCTGGCAGGCCCAGTTCTTCCGCCTCCAGCTTGCGGATCTCGTCACGGATGCGGCCGGCTTCCTCGAACTCCAGGTCCGCCGCCGCCGCGCGCATCTTCTTCTCCAGATCCTCGATATAGGCGCGCAGATTATGGCCGACCAGATGCGGGCGATCCTCCAGGCCCGTCTCCACCGTGACCTGATCCTTGGACGCGACATGGGCGATGATGTCGCCGATATTCTTCTTCACGGTGAAGGGCGTGATGCCATGCGCATCATTATAGGCCTGCTGCTTTTCGCGGCGGCGGGAGGTCTCGTTGAGCGCGCGTTCCATGCTGCCCGTCACCCGGTCGGCATAGAGGATGACGCGGCCGTCGACATTGCGGGCGGCGCGGCCGATCGTCTGGATCAGCGATGTCTCGCTACGCAAAAAGCCTTCCTTGTCCGCGTCGAGGATCGCGACCAGCCCGCATTCGGGAATGTCGAGCCCCTCGCGCAGCAGGTTGATGCCGATCAGCACGTCATAGACGCCCAGGCGAAGATCACGGATCAGCTCGATACGCTCCAGCGTCTCGACGTCGCTATGCATGTAGCGGACCTTGATCCCCGCTTCATGCATGAACTCGGTCAGATCCTCGGCCATCCGCTTGGTCAGCGTGGTGACGAGCGTGCGGTACCCCTGGGCCGCGACCTTGCGGCATTCGTTGATCAGGTCGTCGACCTGGTCCTCGACCGGCTTGATCTCGACCGGCGGGTCGATCAGGCCAGTAGGGCGGATCACCTGTTCGCTGAACACGCCGCCGGTCTGCTCCATCTCCCATGGACCGGGCGTCGCCGAGACGCTGACCGTCTGCGGCCGCATCGCATCCCATTCGTTGAAGCGCAGCGGCCGGTTGTCGATGCAACTCGGCAGGCGGAAGCCATATTCGGCGAGGGTAATCTTGCGCCGATGGTCGCCCCGCGCCATCGCGCCGATCTGCGGCACGGTCTGGTGGCTTTCATCCACGAACAGCACGGCATTTTCGGGCAGATATTCAAACAGCGTCGGCGGCGGTTCGCCGGGCAGGCGACCGGTCAGGAAGCGGCTGTAATTCTCGATCCCCGCGCAACTGCCGGTCGCCGCGATCATCTCCAGGTCGAAATTGGTGCGCTGTTCCAGCCGCTGCGCCTCCAGCAGCTTGCCTTCGCCCTCCAGCTCCTTCAGCCGCTCGGTCAGCTCGAAGCGGATCGCCTCCATCGCCTGCTTCAAGGTCGGGCCGGGGGTCACATGGTGGCTGTTGGGAAAGACCTTCACATAATCGAGGCTGGCGACCTTCCTGCCGGACAGCGGATCGAACTCGACAATCTCCTCAATCTCGTCGCCAAAGAAGCTGATGCGCCAGGCCGTATCCTCATAATGGGACGGGAAGATTTCCAGATTGTCGCCCTTCACGCGGAAATTGCCGCGCGCGAAACCGGCATCGTTGCGCTTATACTGCAGCGCCACCAGCTTGCGGATGATCTCGCGCTGGTCCTCGATCCCGCCCTTCTTCATGGAGAAGGTCATGGCCGAATAGGTTTCGACCGACCCGATGCCGTACAGGCAGGAGACGGACGCGACGATGATGACATCGTCTCGCTCCAGCAGCGCACGGGTGGCCGAATGGCGCATCCGGTCGATGCTTTCGTTTACCGAGCTTTCCTTCTCGATATAGGTGTCCGACCGCGCGACATAGGCTTCGGGCTGATAATAGTCGTAATAGCTGACGAAATATTCGACCGCATTGTCGGGGAAGAAGCTCTTGAACTCGCCATAGAGCTGAGCCGCCAATATCTTGTTGGGCGCCAGGATCAGCGCTGGCCGCTGCAACGCCTCGATCGTCTTGGCCATGGTGAAGGTCTTGCCCGAACCGGTGACGCCCAGCAGCACCTGGTCCTTCTCGCCCTGCTCCGCCGCCGCCACCAGTTCGGCGATCGCGGTCGGCTGGTCGCCCGACGGTTCATAGTCGCTGACCAGGGTGAAGGGCCGTCCGCCCTCGCTCTTCTCCGGGCGCGCGGGCCGGTGCGGCACGAAGTCCTGGCCGGTTTCGGGTTCGTCAAGGCTGGTGCGGATCTGAATCGACATGGGCGTAATATGGGGCCTTTGGACAAGGGCGCAATCCGCGCCCTGGCAAGTCAGGGCTGCAATTCGAACGCGCTCTTGGGCGGCGGCGGATAGATCACCGGCTTGTCACCGAACCGCGCGCGCAGGACAGTCTCGCGGCGCTCGTCATCGACAATCTCGACATTCACTTCTTCAGGATATTTCAGGCTGACATGAAATTTCCTGTCTCTGACCTCATATTCCAACACTGACCAGCGCATGTTGGGGTCGTCGGGTTCCAGATACCAGGCTTCCCATAGAAGGTCGGCCAAATTCGTTCGTTGCGAATCGTACCAACGCACAATTTTGCCTTCATCCTTGAAAATGCTGATGTCGACCCATCCTTCACCGATTTCGACATAGAGAAACACGCCATTAGGATCGCCTCCCACAGTTTCAGCAAGCTCTTGCCCGATCTCGTTCATGAGCGGCCCCAGCTTCTCCAACTTATCGGATCCCATTGACCTCGCCTTTCGCCTCATTCGCGAACTCTCGGACGCGCTTCCTGCCATCAACATACCAGGTAACCGTAAGGTGGTAGGGGCGCTTAGAGGTTCCCTCATAAAGTGGCACAATGTCCGCGATGACCCTTTTTTCTGCGCGTAAAGCCTTGGCCCATCCATCTTCCATAGCGCGGTAGGCGCCTCGATTGAAATTCCGATCCTGGGCGAAATGGTTGAAGCTGTCGCCGGGACCGTTGAAACGGGCAGCAATGAAATGACCACCATCGTCACCGGGGCGACGATCCGGCTGACCTGCTTGAGCTTGCGCTTGGCGGGAGCGCTTGGCGATCGGCCCATCCGTAAGTTCGGCAATAATTTCTCTTGGGCGAGCGATGACGTCGATATCGAACGCATAGCCATTTCTCACTTCCCGCTGCCAGTTCGAGTTCAGTAGCTGGCTTTCCAGCGACGGTGGATCAGCCGGATCGGGCGGCAAGTCCCCGCCATGCGTATCCATATAATGGGCAAGGGCGACGACCTTGTTCTTGGCTGCCCGACCCGCATCCAGATAGGTCTGATGTGGCAGCTTCAGCCGTTGTCCGATCTGCAAGGGTTGATCGAGCGGCATGTTGTTCAGCCAGGCGAGGTCCGCAGCCGTCAGCCCCTGGCGCTGGGCGGCGATATGGCTGAGCGTGTCGCCCTGCTTGACCATGTAGAGCGAATGATTGGCGGGGTGATCGGCGCGAAAGCGATCGCGATCGGGAGCACCATTTCGTCTTGTCGCCGACGGTGGCCGTGCGACGCCGGTGCCACCGGGACGGGACGAAGGCGCATTTGCGTTGCCACCCGTGGCGCCGAAATAGCGGCCCTGTCCACGGAAGGTGAAGCGACCGTTTTCCTCGTCATGCCAGGGATTGAATTTCACCTCGATCGCGTCCGGCCCGATACGCCGACCGGTGCGGAGATAAAGACTGAATGCGGTTTCGCGATTGGATCGAATAGACTCCCTCTCGGTCATCGACACGCGCCCCCCCCCCCAATAATGAAAGGATCGCCTATCACAATTCAAAGAACAAATCAAGAACGAATGATCGGGGAGCGCACCTCAGCACCTTGCCACGCCCCGCCGCCCCGGATCGCAATAATCCCGATATCCAGACCCGCCGCCGCTTGCTAAGTCTGGGCCAGATAAAGGGTCGCTTCTACCAAGATATGCCAGGGGAAGCCGGTGATGACCAAAGCCTTGACCAACGGCCTGCTGGCCTGCGCGCTCGCGGCGCTGGCCGGATGCAACAAGCCGCCCGCCAGCCAGGACACACAGATCGCCGCGACCGACGCGATGAGCCATGACGCCGCCGTCACGCAGATCGAAAAGGTGCAGCTAAAGCCTGGCCAGTGGGAAGGGCGCTTCGTGATGGAGCGGATCGACCTGAGCGGCGGGGAGGCGATGCCCGCGGCGGCGCGCCAGCAGATGCAGCAGGCGATGAACCGCACCCTGCGTTATTGCGTCACGCCCGAGCAGGCCGCCCATCCCGACGGCCGCGCCTTTTCCGGCGATCCGGGCAAGGATTGCCGCTACAGCGACTTCGCCGTGCGCGGCGGCACGGTGAAGGGCAATGTCACCTGCCGGCGCGATAGCGGCACCAGCAGCATGACGATGGCCGGCATCTATGCGCCCGACAGCTATGCGGTGCAGATGGACATGCGACAGACCGGCTTGCCCAATGGCATGGAGATGGCGATGAAGGCACGGTCTGAGGGCCATTGGATCGGGCCGGATTGTGCGGAGGGGCAATGAAAGCATCCGGCAAGCGCGCGCTGGCTGTGGTCATGGCGTTGGCGGTCGTCACCGGCGCGAGGGCGCAGGCGCCAACCGTGCCATCAGACGATATCGTGGTGCAGGGGCAGCGACTTACCCGTCAGGAAGCGCTGACCCGCGCGCAGGGCTTCGTGCGAACGCTCGGGGTGGTCCAGGGGGATCGCAGCCTCGCTCGCTGGGTCGAGCCGATCTGCCCTAAGGTGATCGGTCTTTCGGCTGAGCATGGTCGCATCGTGATGGACCGGCTGCAGGCGACGATCAGGACGATAGGCGCGCCTCTGGCCAAGGGCACATGCGATACCAACCTGCTCGTAGCCTTCGTCAGCGACGGAAAGCAGATGGTCAACATCATCGACCAGAAGCAGAGCCGCCGTATGGCCCAGGTGCAGGGGCCGGAACGACGCGCCCTGCTGGAAAGCGATGCGCCGATCCGTTGGTGGTATATGATCGATTTGGGCTCGGGCGACGGCACGGGCCTAGGGTCGAACGCGCCGCCGGGCGTTGGCGGCAACAGCGATACCGGCGCGCCGATGTGGGATGGCATCCCGACCAGCCAATCCTATGGATCGAGCCTGATACGCAGCCCGGTCATCCGGATGATCTCAGCCGCGACAATATTGGTCGACGTCAATCGGGCGGAGGGGGTGCCGCTGACGGCGGTGGTCGATTATGCCGCCTTTGTCGGGCTGGCCGAGGTGCGCGCTCGGGCGCTGCCGCCGCTTCCGTCCATCCTCAATCTGTTCGGCGCGCAGCCTGAGGAAGCGAGCGGTCCGAACCATGTCCTGACCGACTGGGACCGGCGCTTCCTGGTTCGCCTCTACACGCTGCCGCTCAATCGCCTGACGTCGGCACAGCGAAACCGGCTGGTCAACGCCCTGCTGGATGAGGATGGGCCGGACACTGCCGACTGACGGATTGGATCTTCTGGCTCTGCGCCCGGCCGCTCGGCGCGCGGATCGAATGGCATCATCCCGTGCCCAAGAGCCGGGGCGGGCGACAGATGGTGCCAGTCCATCCTATCTGTCACCGCACTATCCATGCCACCCTGTCCAACGCGGAACTGGCCCGCACCTATGCCGATGCCATGGCCTTGCGCAGCCATCCCGCCATCGCCCGTTTCCTCGGCTGGATCGCCGACAAGCCGGCCGATTTCCATGCGCCCACCCTGTCCGCCGGGCGCCGGCGGCGATGAATCCGCGCGCGCAACATTTCTACTTGCGCCCGCGCGCGCATCGGTAGAGCGTGCCGCCGTGGAACGAACGGGGAGAGGATATGCGTGACATTCTGACGCTGGGCGGCTTGCTGGCCACCAGCCTGACCCTTGCCGCCTGCGGCAGCGAACCGGCCGCTCCGCCCGCGCAGGAGGAGGAAGCCGCGCCGGCGATGATGAAGAGCGGGCAATGGACGCTCAGCCGCAAGACCACCGGCTACAACACCCCCACCGTCACGGCGGAGGAATATCAGGCCGCGCTCAAGCAGGTGAGCGAGGACAAGATCTGCATCAAGGTCGATGCCGCCGGCGTGCCCGACGCCGATGCGCTGGCCGGGGCGGAAGGCAGCGACTGCAGCTACAAGGACAAGATGGTGCGCAAGGGCCGGCTGATCGCGACCCTTGCCTGCAAGGCCGGCGCCGGCACCTCCGAAATCGTGGTCGAGGGCAATTTTACCGAGGATACGCTGACTTTCGGCACCACCATGACCAAGACGCAGGGCGGCAAGCCGGTGCTGCGCACCACCCACGACCTGTCCGGCAAGCGCGACGGCGACTGCCCGGCCTGACCGGCGGGACCGATCCGGGTGGGCCTCAGTCCGCCCGGCGGGCCTGGGCGTGGATTTCCGCCCGCGACAGCAGCAGGTCGAGGTCGGCGCGGCTGATGTCGAAATTGTCGGGCAGTTCGGCCAGCGCCTGGTCGATATCCTCCAGATGAAAGCCCGCCTCCGCGCGCATCTTGTCGGCGATCACCGGCGGCGCGACCGGCTGGTGCGGATAGCTGTGGCCCGACAGGCGGTGGAAGAACAGGCCGAGGGACACCAGGGCGATCGAATTGATCCCGACCGGCGCAAAGGCGAAGGCATAGCCGGCATCATGAATGCCCTGGCTGCCGATCACCGCGGTCAGCGCCGCCGCGCCGCCGGGCGGATGCAGGCAGCGCAGCAGGCTCATCAATATTATCGCCAGGCCCACCGCCACGCCGGCCGCGACCATCATGTCGGGGATCAGCTGATAGGCGGCGACGCCGATCAGGCTGGACAGGATATTGCCGCCCACCACCGACCAGGGCTGGGCCAGCGGGCTCGCCGGCACGGCAAAGATCAGTACCGCCGACGCGCCCAGCGGCGCGACGATGATCGGCAGGTCGCCGGCATGCAACGGCAACTGGCTGCACACCAATATGGTGAGGCTGATGCCGATCGCCGCGCCCAGGCCCGCGATCATCCGGTCGATCGGGCGGGCACCGGCCAGCAGCGGCTTGAAAAGATTCATTGCGGATATTCCTTTGGCGCAGCCCCATGCGCCGCCAGGAGGCAAAAGACCACCCCAGTTTTTCTGCCGCGCGGACAAGAACGCCTTATCGTGGCGGGCCAAGGCCGGTTGATGCAGATCCCATGTCGCAGGACAGGGTGGCACAGCTCAAGCCGGCGAATTCCCGCGCCCGGTTTCGCGCGCTCATGGCCGACTGGATGGCAATCAGGCCGATCAGGCCAATGACCAGCATGCGTCGCCCCTGTGCCCAGGCCAGTGACCCCATTACCCCGCACAGGGCGCAGGCGATCGCCGCCAGCGGCAGGAACATGCGAGGCTTGGGATCGATCGCCAGCGCATAGACCAGCACTGCGAAATGAAAGGCGCCCGCCAGCATCAGCCAGCCGATCAGCCGCCCGCCGGCGGCCGCACTACCCAGATGCCGGCGCTGCAGCAGCAGCAATACCAGTGTCACCGGCAGGATGAAGGTAGCGCCATTGGCCATCAGGTTCAGCAGCGCATCGACCGTCCAGTGCAGTTCGATCCCCGATGCTGGCCGCCAATGATCGATGAAATCGACATTGAACAGAGGACTGCGATGAATGTCGACGCCCGGCGCCAGTTCGCCGGTCGGCACGCCACCATGCGCCAGCGACAACCGCCATGACCGCAGGGGATCGCCGGTCGCGCTCCAGTAGAACAGCGTCTCGACCAGCAGCGGACCAGCCAATCCGCTCAGCAGACGTCCCAGCCCCTGCCATCGCCCGATAGCCAACGCCGCCGCGACAAAGACCGGCACCATCGCCAGCGATGTCGGCCGGGTCATCACCGCAAAGGACAGGGCGGTGCCCGACAGGATGAACCAGATTGCGCCATCGCGTTCGCTCGCCCGTTGCAGCCCATGGACTGCCGCGAGCAGAAAGGTGAGTTCGATGATGTCGACGCCGAAATGGAGCATGCGCTCGGAAAAGACCGGCATCATCGCAAAACATAGCCCGCCGATCAGGCTGGCTCTGCGTCCGAAACGTCGTTCGACCGTGGCGGTGAACAGGGCGATGGCGCACAGGCTATAGGCCAGCGGCACGATCGCCAATATGATGCGGCTCTCGCCGAGCATCGCCAGCATCGCGCTCGCCGGAATGACCAGGGTGAAGCGGCGCGCCCAATGATCCCCCGGCAGGCAGTAGCCGTGCTGGCTCGCGCAGCGGGCGGCATCCAGATAATGCTGGTCGTCCCACCCATGCCCGACATAGCCGATCGGCGCGATCGCCATGATCAGCAGCGCCGCCATGATCGCGATCGCGACCGGAGGCAGGGAAAATCCGGTGGAAGCCCTATTCTTGGCAAGGGAGGTCGCCATGGGACTCCTTCATTCCGGCTGTAGAGATCCCATCCTAGACGCTAATGGTTAATGCTATTGCAGCGCGTCGATTGCCCGCTGGTCGCAATGTCTGGGGCCGCGCGGCACCGGGCTGACATTGGGCACCAGCAGCGACTGGCCGATCCGCACCGGGGCGAAGCGCTTTCGCTCTATCCCCTCGCAGCGCAGATATTGCTCCAGCATCCGCGGCGGCGTGTCGCGCTTCTCGTAGGAGAGGCGGAAGGTGCCCCAGTGGATCGGGATCGCGGTCGAAGCGCCCAGCCGCTCGAACAGTTCGACCGCGCGGCGCGGGCCGATATGCGCGTCCGATTCCATCTGCCCCGGCCAGAAGCGGAAGGCGCCGATCGGGATCAGCGCCAGCCGGATCGGCCCGAACCGCGTCGCATCGGCGGTCCAGCCCATGTCGCCCGCACCGGTGTCGCCGGCAAAATAGATATTGCCCGCCCGCGTCTCGATCAGGAAGCTCGACCAGAGCGCCCGGTTGCGGTCGGTGAACCAGCGGCTGCTCCAATGATGATTGCGCGTCGCATGGACCCGATAGTCCGGGCAATGCTCGTAATTCTCGCACTGGATCACCGCTTCGGGCACCAGTCCGTTCAACTGCGCGCCGGTCACCGACTGGCCCCAGTCGAGCGCCACCGATGGGATGCCGTTCGCCTTCAATATCGCGTCATTGCCCAGCGCCGTGACGATCCTGGGCCGGTCGCGTTGCCACAATGCCTTGAGCGTCGGGATATCCAGATGGTCATAATGATTATGGCTGATGACGATCAGGTCGATCCTGGGCAGATCCTTCATCCTGATGCCCGGCTCCGCGACCCGTTTCGGCCCCAGCGGCGGAAAGGGACTGGCATGGTCGGACCAGATCGGATCGGTCAATATGTTGATGCCCGCCGCCTGCACCAGCACGGTCGCATGGCCGACCCAGGTGGCAACCATGCCGCGCGGCGCGGCAAAGGGGGCGGGGCGCGCCGGCTTGACCGCCACCGCATCGGGCCATGCCGGGCGATCGTCATTGCCCAGCAGCCAGCGGGCGATGAAGCCCTGGCGGCTGGTGCCGGGCGGGGCGGGCATGTCGATCGCGCCATCGGGGTTGAAGAAGCGGGCGCCGTCATAATGGCGGCTCGCCGGTCCCTCATAATAGATGCGGTCGAGGAAGGGCGGCACGATCACCGTCGCCAGACAGGCGGCGATCAGCAGGAACAGCAGCGCGACACCGACAGCCTTCATCATTGCAACCGCGCGCGCCATGCCTGCTCCCATGCCCGTCATCGCGCCGCCATAGCGGACCGGCGGGGCAGGGCAAGGCCTCCCTATTGACCCTGATCCATGTTGGCGAGTGCGCCATTCCCGGCCTCGGGCTCAAGGATAACCCCGATACCAACCAGCTCATCGCCGACCTAGCCTTGCGCCGTTCGTCTTCCCCGGTCTGACTCGCAGGAGCATCGCATGAGCAAAAAGCCGAATATTCTCATCATTTGGGGCGATGACGTCGGGATGTGGAATCTCAGTTGCTATCATCGCGGCATGATGGGCGGCTCGACCCCCAATATCGATCGCATCGCGAAGAAGGGCATGATCTTCATGGATCATTATGCCCAGGCCTCCTGCACCGCCGGCCGTGCCGCCTTCATCACCGGCCAATATCCGATCCGCGTCGGCCTCAGCACCGTCGGCCTCGCCGGCGCGCCGCAGGGCATGCAGAAGGAAGATCCCACGATCGCCGAACTGCTCAAGCCCCATGGCTATGCCACCGGCCAGTTCGGCAAGAATCATCTGGGCGACCGGGACGAGCATCTGCCGACCGCGCATGGCTTCGACGAATTTTTCGGCATCCTCTATCACCTCAATGCCGGCCAATATTCGGAAGAATATGATTATCCCAAGGATCCCGAAGTGGCCAAGGCCTTCGCCTGGCGCGGCGTGATCCACAGCAAGGCTGACGGCAAGGGGGGCCAGTCGATCGAGGACAAGGGGCCTTTCGGTTCCGAGCGACAGAAGACGCTCGACAATGAATTCATGGTCGAATCCAAGCGCTTCATCACCGACGCGGTGAAGGCCGACAAGCCCTTCTTCGTCTGGCACAACACCACCCGGATGCATTACCAGACCCACCTGCCGCCCGAATATGACGGCGTCACCGGCTATGGTCTCTATGCCGACGGCGTGAAGCAGATGGACGATCATGTCGGCGAACTGCTCGACCTGCTCGAAGAACTGGGCGTGGCCGACGACACGTTCGTCATGTTCTCGACCGACAATGGCGCGGCCTCCAATTCATGGCCCGATGGCGGCAACCAGCCCTTCCGCGGCGAAAAGGGCGTCGGCGGCTATGAAGGCGGCTTCCGCGTGCCCTGCGTCGTCAGCTGGCCCGGCCATGTGCAGGAAAATGTCGCCACTGGCGAGTTCATGGCGATGGAGGACTGGATGCCCACCATCCTGTCCGCGCTGGGCGAGCCGGAGCTCAAGGATGAACTGCTCAAGGGCAAGACCATCGGCAGCATGACCTACAAGGTCCATCTCGACGGCTATGACCAGACCGAACTGCTCAGCGGCAAGGGCAAGTCGAAGCGCAAGGATTTCTACTATTTCACGGAAACCACGCTGCACGGCCTGCGCTATGGCGACTGGAAGTTCCTGTTCAAGACGCAGGACAAATGGTTCAACGGCATTCAGGAAAATCTGAACACGCCGCTCATCACCAATTTAAAGCTCGATCCGTTCGAGCGTTTCCATGAAGCGCGCGGCTTCGACGAGTGGCAGGAAAACCGATCCTGGACGCTGGCGCCGGCGACCGCGCAGATCGCAAAGTTCATGAAGTCGCTTCAGGAATATCCGCCGCGCATCAAGAGCCTGGATTTTGATCTGGATGCGATGGTGGCGGACGCATCGGCCTCGCAAGCGCGCTGATCGCGACAGGCATGAAGCGGATGCCGCAGGGGCCCGACCTGCGGCATCCGATGGTTCGGCAGGGCAGGGGTGCGTGCCATGAATGATCTGAGTTTCGTCCTGGTCATCTTCTTCGTCACATTGGGACCGATCAAGGTGATCGCCGCCTTTGCCCAGTTGACCAGCCAGTTGCCCGATGGGGAGCGGCGCGCGCTGGCGCTCCGGTCGACCCTGATCGCCACGGCCGTCGGCTTCCTCATCCTGTTCATCGGCGACAATCTGCGCCAGAATTGGCAGATCGCATCGCCCGATCTGTTGCTGACCGGCGGCGTGCTGCTGCTGATCGGCGCGCTGGAGGCGGTCAAGAATGCGCAGCACGCCCCTGCGCCCGATGCGCCGCCGACCTCGGCCAAGGGGCTGGCCATGTCGCCGGTGACCTTCCCGATCATCATCACGCCCTATGGTATCGTGGCGCTGCTGCTGTTCGCGGCCGTGGCTGGCGATACCCGGACCTTCCTGACCGGCGTGTTCGGGATTTTCCTGGGCATGATGGTGGCCGATTTTCTGGCGATGATCTTTGCCCGCCAGTTGCTGGGCTTCATCCACGCCGGAACGCTAATGGCGTTCGGCTGGATGATCGCGGTGCTGCAGGCGGCGCTGGCGATCCACGCCATCATGTCGGGCCTGCAGCAATATGGCGTCGTGCCCGGACCGCTTCCCGTCGTCCCTTGATGCGACGGGGTGGCGGATCAGGCGCCGGCCGGCCCTGATCCGCCCCTTTTTGCGTGTTATGGCTGCAGCATGTCGGGCTTGCGCTTCGCCAGGTCGACCAGCGCTGCCGGCCGCCATTCGGGCAGCTTGTGCCAGCGTTCGATCGCCGCATCGGACAGGGCTTCATTGGTCCGCCCGGCGTCATGCGGCACGTCGATCGCACGCTCGCCCGATCCGAACAGGCGGTAGAAGAAGGTCTGGGATTCGGTCACCGGACCGAGGGGATCGGGATGGTGCGGCGGGAAACCGGGCGGCACCAGCCCGAACGGATCATCCACCGCCAGTCCCGCGAGCCGGGCGCGCGCCACCATCCATTCCAGCGCGATATCCGACAGGCTGGAATCGGGATTGCCGCCGCCGACATCGGCATGGCAGCCGGGGAACCAGCATTGCTCGACATGCTGGCCTGCGCCCTGCCCCTCGGGGATCGTCCACAATGTCGGCAGGAACGGCTTGCGATGCTCGTCGATCGCCACCGCATGAAAGGCGAAGGCGACGCTCGATGACAGGTCGGTGTCGTGAAATTCCCGGTTCACCCGGAACAGATGCTTCAATATCCCCTGGAACAAGGTGTTGGGCACCCCCAGCGACCCGACCGTGTCCCACACGCCGACGCACCGGATCGGCGTGCCGTCGGACCAGGCATAGCTTTGCCGGAACAGGCGCGACGCCTCCGATCGTGGCGCGCGGGTTCCGTCGCGCGAACGATAGAGCGCGAAGGCATCGGGGATCAGGCTTTCATGCTCGGGCCGCAATATGCCGGAATTGCGCACGAAACCGGCCAGCGACCGGGCGGTATAGGCGCCCCGGCTGAAGCCGAAGAAATAGAGCTGGTCGCCCGGCTGATAGGTGCGCACCAGCCAGGCATAGCAGGACAGGAGGATGCGGCTGATGCCATAGCCGGTGGCCCCGTCGATCAGCCGCTTGGTCCGCGACGCCATCGACCCGATGCCATTATGATAGAAGACGCGCTGCGCCGTGCCATCCTCCGCCATCGCGGGGATCAGGCTCGCCAGTTTCACCACATTGGTGGGGCAGGGCCTACCCTGCTCATTATGGTCGGGCTCGTTCCAGGTGCCGTCGCAACAGACCACGATGCGCTTCATCCGTGCCTCCCCATCGGCAGGAAAATGGCCACCCTCCTCTATCGGGCGGGCGGCCATGGTCGCTGCGGGGCAGCCTCTTTTATAGGAGGAAACGGACGCGCCGGGCGGCGCGGATCAGCCCTGATCCTTATAGGCCATCTGCAAGATGCCCCAATGACGCCCGCGCACATGGATGGAGGCGATTACCTGCTTCAGCAGGATGACCTCGCCCTCGGCGGTCAGGCGGCGATAGGCCTTGATGCAGAAGGGTTCGGTGATCTTGCACTGCTCGCGCGTGTCGGGGAAATCGAACACCACGCCCTGGCGTGAAAATTCCGCATTCCATTTCTCGTCGCCCGGCCGCTGGGGCAGCGCGCGTTCCGGCATGGCGATCGCGCCGAAGCTGTTGCGATCGGTGAAGGTCATGCCGAAAAACCCCTTGTAGCCGCGCGCCACGTCCTGCTGCGCGCGCGCCTCGGCCTGCATGATCGGCTGGATCGGATGGGTGAATTGCGGCGGATTGGTGCCGCGGATCGGCGCATAATATTCGCTGAAGACATCGGCCTCGCTGATACGGCCGTCATCCAGCGCCTGCTCGATCGCATGGCCCACCGCCTGCGCGGCGGTCAGGCTGAACCGGATATAGGGCGAATCGGGAATGTCGACGCCGCTCTCCGCCAGATATTGCAGCAGCATGTTGGTATCGTCGCTGGCGATCGACACCCGGCCCGACAGCCGTTGCAGGCCGTCGGCATTGTCGCCCGACGTGCTCGACAGCGCAGACAGGCCGGTGCGGATCTCGCTGGCGGAGCCGACCATGGAGGCGATCCGCTCGGCCACCGCCTCGCTGTTGCTCGACAGGCCCTGCATCAGCGATCCCAGCCGGTCGACCAGCGCCTCGATATTCTTGGTGTCGGACAGCGCCGTGCGTGCGGTCTGCGCGCCATGGGTGATGCTGTCCAGCATGCCGCCGGCCTCGCTGGTCAGCGCGCCGATCGACCGCTCGATCGTCTGGGTCGCGCTTGCCGTTTCCTGCGCCAGCTTCTTCACTTCGGCCGCGACCACGGCAAAGCCGCGCCCCGCGTCGCCCGCCCGTGCCGCCTCGATCGTCGCGTTGAGCGCGAGCAGATTGGTCTGGCTGGCGATGCCGCTGATCACGCTGGTGACATGGGCGACGGTCTTGAGCGCCTCGCCAAAGCCGTCGAGGCGCGCATGGATGCGGCTCACCTGTTCAATCAGGTCGACGAAATTGCCGTTCGCGGTCGACAGCTGCCGTCCCGAATCATCGATGATCGCGCGGGCGGCGACCGCCTTCTCGCGCGCGTCCTGGCCGACCAGCGACACGCTTTCGCCATCGCGCGACAATTGCGACGCGGCGCCGCTGATCGCCTCGATCGTGCGCGCCTGCTGCGTCACCCGGTCCGCGAGTTCGCTGATATCTGCCTGAAGGTCGAGCGTACGGATACCCAGGTCGCCGGATAATTTGGCGACCTTCATTACCGCTCGTGCGACGGTTCCCGATTGCGTTTCTGTGCCCACGGCAACTGGCTAGCCATGGATGGTAAAATATCGGTTATCATACTGACACGGATGTCAGCTTCGTCAGAATGAGGCCTCCGCACCGGCCCACACCCCCACCCGGCCGCCCATCAGGATATCATGTCTGGGAGGCCGGGTGGGGGTGTGGGCCGGTGCGGCTCTTGAAATGCGCTCTTTCGCGCATTTCCCAAAAACGCCTACAGCGCGCCCAGCAGCGCCAGCACCACACCACAGGCCACCAGCATCAGCCCCATCGCCTCGCTGCGCGCCATGCGCTCGCCCAGATAGAAATGGCCGAACGCCATGGTGAAGGCGACCTCGATCTGGCCGACGATCCGCACCAGCGCGACCGGCGCCGTGGCAAAGCCCGTGAACCAGCAGGCCGAACCCATCGCCGACAGGAAGCCGACCTGGCCCGATACGCGCCAGCTGGTGAACACCTTGCGCATCTCGCCCGGCTCGCGCAGCAGAAGATAGCCGCCCTGCAACAGCGTCTGCAGCAGCACCGTGACACTCAGCACGATCAGCGCGGCATGGATCGGATCGCCGCCGCCCACCTCCTGCGTCGCGCGGCGGATGCCGATGGCGGTCAGCGCGAAGAAGAAACCCGATGCAATGCCGGTGATCGCCGCCGGCTGGCCCAGCGCGCGCAGGAAATCCATCGGCCCCATCCGCTTGCCCCCGGTCGACAGCAGCATCACGCCGGCGACGCCGCAGCCGATGCCGGCGCAGGTCAGCGCGCTCAGCCGCTCGCCCATCAGCAGGAAGGACAGGATCGCCCCCTGTACCGCCTCGGTCTTGGAATAAGCGGTGCCGACGACGAAATTGCGATGGCCAAAGGCCATGATCAGCAAATTGGTGGCGATGATCTGTGCCAGCCCGCCGGCCAGGCAGAAGGGCAGGAACAGTCGCCCCAGCACGGGGAAGGGCGCGGGGAAGAGCAGCTGATAGCCGCCAAGCAGGATCAGCGCGAAGGGAATGCCGTAAAGATAGCGGACCAGGCCCGCCGCATTGATCGACAGCGTCTTGCCCACGCGCCGCTGCACCGCGGTGCGCCAGGCCTGCGTGGCCCCGGCCATCAGCGTGGCGGGCAACCAGATCGGGGACGTAATCATGCGCGCCCTATACAATAGGGACGCGACCCGTCACCCCATCATCATCAGGAAGGCGAAGAACAGCGAGAGCGACGCACAGGCAAAGCCGTACAGCAGCGGCAGCCGCAGCAAGGTGCCGCTGCGCGAAAGCTGATAGGCATCCTTGAACTGGCGATACATGTGCCAGGCCGCGAACAGCAGCAGCACCAGCGTCACCAGCCCATGGGTGATGCCGACCGCCGTCAGGATCATCGACAGCGAGAAGAGCAGCGACATGAAGGCGATCGAGTAGGTCACATAGATCGCATGGTCATAGATCTTGAACCGGCGGCTGAACGGGAACAGCAGCCACAGGAAGGGCAGCGATATGACGATCAGCAGCCAGGAGAATTTATAGGCATTGGCCTTGAGCTTGTAATAGGCGAATTCGGGATCCTTGGCGGCCGCGCTCATCGCCTTGCCGACCGTTTTGGCGATGCCCTTGTTGAGGCCCTTGTCGACGGTCTTGTCGACCGCCTTGTCGACGTTATCGCCGGCCAGCGCATCGGTCAGGCCGCTCGCCAGCGACAGGCCCTTCCGTTCGTCCTGCGCGTCCTTCAGCTTCTCCTGCAACGTCTCGCGCCGGCTCGCGCTGATCCCCGGCTCGGCCAGTTGCGCCTGCACCTTGGCGATGCGGGCATCGGCCTTTTCCTCTTCCTTCTTCAGCTCGGCGATCGCCTCGCTGTTCATCTTCACCTGGTTGCGGGCGCCTTCCGGCCCATGATGGCTGGTCAGCGAGAAGATCGCGTACATCAGGAAGGCGCTGAACAGGAACAGGGCAAAGGGCGATACGAACTTGGCCCGCTCGCCATGGATATAGCGGCGCGTCAACTGTCCGGGGCGCAGCGCCAGCTCGGGCAGGGTGGTGAAGATCTTGCCCTCGAAATGCAGCACGCCATGGGCCAGGTCATGGCCGATCGCGGCAAAGCTGCGGTGCAGATGCGCGGCCTGGCCGCATTCGGGACAATAATTGCCCGTCACCGCCGTGCCGCAATTAAGGCAGGCGCCATGGCCGGCCTCATGGGCTTCCCCATGGCCTGGCTCGACCGCCCGTGCCAGCATGCCCCCGGTGATCGCGTCACCCGCTGCTTCGATTTCCCCTGTCATGGGCGGAGAGGATAACAAGGGTGTATGACGCTTGCCAGTCACCTTGGCGCGTGGATCGCATTGTGTTGCATTGTTACAACGCTTGGCAACATTCCGACATGTTCCCATGATGGGCAGGGCGAGCGTCACCGTCCCGCCACAAATCGCGCCTAGCGGCGATGGCATCCCGGACGGCAGGCGCAGGGGCGCCGCTTTCCCGGACGCAAAAGCAATATTATCGGGGAATAACCTTGTCGAAATTCACTTTCGCACGGTCGGCGCTGCTGCTGACCTCGGCCTTCGGTGCGCTCGCCCTTGGTGGCGCCGCCCATGCGCAGGAAGCGGGCGCTGACGCCGGCCAGCTCGACGAGATCGTCGTGACCGCCGAGCGCCGCTCGGAAAATCTGCAGAAGGTGCCCGTCTCGGTCGGCGTGGTGCAGGGCGATGCGCTGCGCAACCTGACCGCCGGCGGCGGCGACATTCTCGAACTCGCCGCCCGCGTGCCCGGCCTCTATGCCGAAACCACCACCGGCCGCATCTTCCCGCGCTTCTACATCCGGGGCCTGGGCAATATCGACTTCTATCTCGGCGCCTCGCAGCCGGTGTCGATCATCCAGGACGATGTCGTGCTGGAACATGTCGTGCTGAAGTCGAACCCGGTGTTCGACGTCAATCAGGTGGAAGTGCTGCGCGGCCCGCAGGGTTCGCTGTTCGGCCGCAACACCACGGCCGGCATCATCAAGTTCGACACCATCCGTCCGTCGATGGATTGGGAAGGTCGCGCCCAGGCCAGCTATGGCAGCTATAACACCGTCACCTTCGACGGTGGCATCGGTGGCCCGATCGTCGCGGACAAGCTCGCCTTCCGCGTCTCGGCCCTCTATCAGCATCGCGACGACTGGGTCGACAATACCTATGAAGGCCCCAGCGCCGACGGCACCGTCAGCCCCAAGAAGGACGCGATGGGCGGCTATAATGAGAAGGACGTGCGCCTTCAGCTGCTGATGACGCCGACCGAAAATGTCTCGATGCTGACCAGCGTCCATGCGCGCGACTATGATGGCACCTCGACCATCTTCCATCGCGCCGGCCTCACCAAGGGCAGCAACAGCGTGTCGGGCGAACCCCGCTCGAAGATCGCGCTCGACGAAGCGATGAACAACCCGCAGGCCTACAAGACCTATGGCGCGTCGGAAAATATCGCGATCGACATGGGTGCCGTCACCCTGACCTCGATCACCGCCTATGAAACCACCTCGGGCTACAGCCGTGGCGACACCGATGGCGGCGCGGGCGCGGACTATCCGGTGAACGGCGTGGCCAACGGCTTCGGCCAGAGCCAGGGCAATGTCCGCGATCTCGACCAGCTGACCCAGGAAGTCCGCCTCGCCAGCAATGGCGACAGCGCCTTCAAGTGGCAGGTTGGCGGCATGTATTTCGACAGCCGCGACACCACCGATTTCTACCAGCGCGCCTATTTCCTGACCGGCACCGCCAACAATCCCAACAACTGGGTGCGTCTGCGCAACAAGAATGAAAGCTGGGGCCTGTTTGGCCAGGCGAGCTACGAAGTGGTACCGGGCCTGACCATCACCGCCGGCGGCCGCTACACCAAGGACACGAAGGAAACCCGTCTGGTCCGCGCCACCGCCAATGCGGCGGGCGTCTCGACCTATGCCGGCCGTCGCTATGTGAAGCTGACCGGCAAGGAACCGAGCTGGGACGTCAGCGCGCTGTATGAAGTCAGCCCCGAGGTCAGCCTCTATGCCCGCGTCGCGCGCGGCTTCCGTGGCCCGACCATCCAGGGCCGCTCGGCGGTGTTCAACAGCGACTTCACCACGGCGGATTCGGAAACGATCATGTCGTACGAAGGCGGCATCAAGACCAACCTGCTGGGCAACCGCCTGCGCTTCAACCTGTCGGGCTTCGCCTGGAAGGTGAAGGACATCCAGCTCAACGGCAATGACGTGAACGGCAATGGCGTGTTGTTCAACGCCGACGCCGCCAAGGCCTATGGTCTGGAAGCCGATCTGGAAGCGCGTCCGTTCGACAATCTCACTTTGTCGGCCGGCCTCAGCCTGCTGCACAGCGAGATCAACGACAAGAATGTCTATGCCCAGGTCTGCACGCTGAACGGCGTGGTCGTCTGCACCGTGGAAGACCCGACCGTCACCAACGCGCGCGGCGTCTTTGCCCAGATCGACGGCAACCCGCTGCCCAACGCGCCGAAATACACCGCCAACATCGCGGCCCGTTATGACGTGCCGCTGGGCAATGGGGGCAAGATCTTCGCGGCGACCGACTGGAACATCCAGGGCTATACCAACTTCGTCCTCTACAAGACGAAGGAGTTCTACTCGAAGGGTGACTTCGAAGGCGGCATGAAGATCGGCTACACCGCGCCGGACGGCAAATATGAGATCGCCGCCTTCGCCCGCAACATCACGGGCGAGAAGAACATGAAGGGCGTGATCGAAAACTATATGGCCCCGGTGTTCAACGAACCCCGCATCATCGGCGTGTCCTTGAGCGGCAAGCTGTAAGAGTAAGTCCTATTCCTCCCCATGCGCAGCATGGGGAGGGGGCTGCGCCCTTTCTCCGTTCGTTTCGAGCGAAGTCGAGAAACATCATCGGTACCAGAGAAGGCGCGCCATCTACATGATAGCGCGCCTTCGTCGACTAGATCGTTTTCTTAGATGTCCCGCCATCGACGCATAATGTGCGCTTGAGAAAAGAGATTAGCGGTCGGCCAGATTTGCCCTCATTGCTCGCAAACCACCAAATGCCGAGAGCTATGCCTATGGGGATGAGGGCCGTGATGGCCTTTACGGCCGTATAGATAATTGGGTCAGCCGGTGGATGATCTGGTCGGTAAATGATCAACGCTACGCTGCCCCAAAGCGCTCCGACCGTCATGGGAACTAAGAATAGCACAAATTGGATACCCGGTATCAATCGCCCCACAATGCGTGTGCCAGCCATCTCCGGTCGCAATTTTGCTACGAGCTTTGGCTCTGAGGAGCGATTAATCCAGTCGAATGCGCCAAGCCACATCACCAATATGTGGCCTATAAATTTACCTCGTGCTCTCAGGTCCGCAGGGCGTTCCCACCGGGGTACGAATTTTGCCTCCAACCGCCGCCGGCACTCGTCCGGCGGCAGAGGAGAATAGAAGTCTATCTTCGTGCCAAAAGGCCGAAAGCTCATGCCTTCTCCAGCAGCTTCTCTTTCCTGATCTTTTCCTGCCACACCAGCGGGGCGAGGCGGTGGACATTCTGGCCTTCGCTATCGACGGCGACGGTGACGGGCATGTCCTCCACCGTGAACTCGTAGATCGCTTCCATGCCCAGATCCTCGAAGCCCACGACCTTGGCTTCCTTGATCGCGCGGGCGACCAGATAGGCCGCGCCGCCGACCGCCATCAGATAGGCGCTCTTGTGCTTGGCGATGCTGTCGGTGGCGGCCGGGCCGCGCTCGGCCTTGCCGACGCAGGCGGCCAGGCCCTGTTCCAGCATCATGTCCATGAACTTGTCCATGCGCGTCGCGGTGGTGGGGCCGGCCGGGCCGACCACTTCGTCGCGCACCGGATCGACCGGGCCGACATAGTAAATCACGCGGCCCTTGAAATCGACCGGCAGGGTCTCGCCCTTCTCCAGCATGTCGGCGATCCGCTTGTGCGCGGCGTCGCGGCCGGTCAGCATCTTGCCGTTCAGCAGCAGGCGGTCGCCATGCTTCCAGCCCTGCACCTGTTCCGGCGTCAGCGTGTCGAGGTCGACGCGGATGGCTTCCTTGCTCGGCTTCCAGTCGACCTGCGGCCATTCACTGAGCTTGGGCGCTTCCAGATAGGCCGGGCCGGACCCGTCGAGGGTGAAATGCGCGTGGCGGGTCGCGGCGCAGTTCGGGATCATCGCCACCGGCTTGCCCGCCGCATGGCAGGGATAGTCGTGGATCTTGATGTCGAGCACGGTGGCAAGGCCGCCCAGGCCCTGCGCGCCGATGCCCAGCGCATTGACCTTGTCGAACAGCTCGATGCGCAGTTCCTCGATCTTGTTCTGCGGGCCACGGGCCTTCAGCTCGCCCATGTCGATCGGGTCCATCAGGCTTTCCTTGGCCAGCGCCACGGCCTTTTCCGCGGTGCCGCCGATGCCGATACCCAGCATGCCCGGCGGGCACCAGCCGGCGCCCATCTGCGGCACCATTTCCAGCACCCAGTCGACGATCGAATCGCTGGGGTTCATCATCTTGAACTTGGTCTTGTTTTCGCTGCCGCCGCCCTTGGCCGCGACGTCGATGATCACCTTGTTACCCGGCACCATCTCGACATTCAGCACGCAGGGCGTGTTGTCCTTGGTGTTCTGGCGGCTGAAAGCGGGATCCTTCAGGATCGACGCGCGCAGGCGGTTCTCGGGGTTCAGATATGCGCGGCGCACGCCCTCGTCGATCACTTCCTGCATCGACCGGCTATTATCGTCCAGCCGACACTCCATGCCCCACTTCACGAACACGTTGACGATGCCGGTGTCCTGGCAGATCGGGCGGTGGCCTTCGGCGCACATGCGGCTGTTGGTCAGGATCTGGGCGATGGCGTCCTTCGCCGCCGGATTGGCTTCGGCTTCATAGGCCTTACCCAGTGCCCGGATATAATCCATCGGGTGATAGTAGGAAATGAACTGGAGTGCGTCGGCGACGCTCTCGATGAGGTCGGCGGTCTTGATGACGGTCATCTACCCTGGTCCCTATTCTTGCGGCCCGCCTCTGCACGGCAGGTCCCTGCAAGGCGGGGCTATAGGCCTTTGAGACGATGAGTCCAGAAGAGGGTTGCGGTTCAGGACGCAAGCGGCCCGTCGGCAAAGGGAAAATTCTGCCACCAGGGCTGCATCTCGCGCAGCACGCGGGCAAAGCTGGGCCGCGCCTCCAGCCGGTTCAGATAGGCGCCCAGAACCGGATGGCCGGCGCGCAGCGGCACGATCCTGTCGGCATAATAAAGCGAGGGCGCCGCCGCGCAGTCGGCCAGCGACAGATGATCGCCCGCTGCCCAGCTCCGCCCCGCCAGCCGATCCTCCAGCAATGCATAGATGCTGCGCAGCGCCGCCACATTGGCCGTCACGCCATGGGGATCGCGCGCCTCCTCGGGCCGCAGCCGGTCGGCCACCAGCGCCTGCATCGGCCCCATCACATAATTGTCGAACAACCGGTCCATCAGCCGCACCTCGATCGCCGCATCGCCATCGACCGGGATCGGGCGGAAGGTGCCGGGTTCGTGCCGGCCCAGATATTCGACGATGATGCTCGCCTCCGCGATCGTCGCGCCGCGCACCGGGTCGTACAGCACGGGGAATTTGCCGAGCGGCCAGAGTGCCTGCCATTCGGCCAGTGCCGCCACGTCCTCCAGGATGCGCGGGGTGAAGGGCGTGCCATTTTCATGAAAGGCGATCAGCACCTTCCAGCAATAGGAGGAGAGGGGATGGTAATAGAGGATCATGCCTGCCTCCCGATCATCGGAGCCGTCCGGATTCGCCAGCCTTCCCATCATCATAGCGTATCGCGCGACGATATGCAGGGGGACGATAAAGGCAGCGATTCAACAGATTGTGGTCGCGTCCGTGCCTCTGCCCCCATGTCATGATTTTGTCGCCAATCGCGCGACGCGCGCATTTGCGTGGCAAGGCAAATTTATTTTTTAATTTCATGGGCCCCCCTTGTCTTTTCCAAGGCCCTTGGAAGTCCGCGCGTCGTTGCGCTATGGGGTGGCGTGTCAGCGACGAAACGAATCCAGGCGTCGATGAACCGAGTCCCCGAACTGTCATTTACCCTCTTGCGTGTCGGCGGGGCTGTGGCACTATCTGTGGTATCGGGACCAAGGGGGTCACCCAATAGATTGTGATTGCATTGCCGGACCTGCTTCCGGCGATATGGGGCTTTTGTCCTTGCGATCGGATCGGTTGACCCCATTTCTGTCCCGGCCCGATCGGGTTCATGCTATGATGCTAGGGTGCGCCCCAGCATCGCTGGACCGAATCGAACGGAACAGGAACAATCGGGGGCTCGCATGGACTTTCGAGATAGTGAACAAGGTGGAAACGGCGACGTGGCGACGGTAATGGACGAGCGTATCGAGGATCTGGTGGACAAGGCCGAGCCCAAGGCTGCCAAGGGCAAGGCGACCGAGTCCGCGTCGTCCAAGATTCATGAGCGTCGCTTTCATGTCGTGACGGATTCGTCGCGCGATGCGCTGCTGACCGAATTCGGCAAGGACACGCTGAACGATCGCTATCTGCTGCCCGGCGAGAGCTATCAGGATCTGTTCGCCCGCGTCGCCGCCGCCTATTCGGACGATGCCGACCATGCGCAGCGCGTCTATGACTATATCTCCAAGCTCTGGTTCATGCCGGCGACGCCCGTTCTGTCGAACGGCGGCACCGGTCGGGGTCTTCCGATCAGCTGCTATCTGAACAGCGTCGACGACAGCCTGGAAGGCATCGTCAACACCTGGAACGAGAATGTCTGGCTCGCCTCGCGTGGCGGCGGCATCGGCACCTATTGGGGCAGCGTGCGCGGCATCGGTGAGCCGGTCGGCCTCAATGGCAAGACCAGCGGCATCATCCCCTTCGTCCGCGTGATGGATTCGCTGACCTTGGCGATCAGCCAGGGCTCGCTGCGTCGCGGCTCGGCCGCATGCTATCTCGACGTCTCCCACCCGGAGATCGAGGAGTTCCTGGAAATCCGCAAGACGAGCGGCGACTTCAACCGCAAGGCGCTCAACCTGCACCATGGCGTGCTGCTGACCGACGAGTTCATGGAAGCGGTGCGCGACGGCAGTGATTTCAACCTGCGCAGCCCCAAGGACCAGTCGGTGCGCGGCACCGTCAATGCCCGCGCGCTGTTCCAGAAGCTGGTCGAGGTCCGCCTCGCCACCGGCGAGCCCTATATCGTCTTCTCCGACACGGTGAACCGGATGATGCCCAAGCATCACCGCGACCTGGGACTCAAGGTCTCGACGTCGAACCTCTGTTCGGAAATCACTCTGCCGACGGGTCGCGACCATCTCGGCCAGGATCGCACGGCGGTCTGCTGCCTCTCCTCGATGAACCTGGAAACCTGGGATCAGTGGAAGGATCACCCGACCTTCGCGGAAGACATTATGCGCTTCCTCGACAATGTGCTGCAGGACTATATCGACCGCGCCCCGCCGGAAATGGCCCGCGCCAAATATAGCGCCAGCCGTGAACGCTCGGTGGGCCTGGGCGTCATGGGCTTCCACAGCTTCCTGCAGGCACGGGGCATCCCGTTCGAAGGCGCCATGGCCAAGTCGTGGAACCTGCGCATCTTCAAGCATATCAATGCCAAGGTGAACGAGGCGTCGATGATGCTGGCGCAGGAGCGCGGGCCGTGCCCCGACGCCGCCGACCAGGGCGTTATGGAGCGCTTCTCCTGCAAGATGGCGATCGCGCCGACCGCGTCGATCTCGATCATCTGCGGCGGCACCTCGGCCTGTATCGAGCCGATCCCGGCGAACATCTACACCCACAAGACGCTCTCGGGCAGCTTCGCGGTGAAGAATCCCTATCTGGAAAAGCTGCTGGTCGAAAAGGCCAAGGATTCGAGCGCCGTATGGAACTCGATCCTGGAACGCGGCGGCTCGGTCCAGCATCTCGACTTCCTGACCCAGGAAGAAAAGGATGTGTACAAGACCAGCTTCGAGATCGACCAGCGCTGGCTGCTCGAACTGGCCGCCGATCGCACCCCCTATATCGACCAGGCCCAGTCGCTGAACCTGTTCATCCCGGCCGATGTCGAGAAGTGGGATCTGCTGATGCTCCACTTCCGCGCCTGGGAACTGGGCATCAAGTCGCTCTATTATCTGCGCTCCAAGTCGGTGCAGCGCGCCGGCTTCGCCGGTGGCGTGGAAGCGGACAACACGATCGACGCCCCCAAGTTCGAGATCGGCGAGACCACCGACTATGACGAGTGCCTCGCCTGCCAGTGATCAGATTCCCTCTCCCTGTGGGAGAGGGAGGGAGCCGCGCAGCGGCGGAAGGGTGAGGGCGATGCGCAATTACCGCGATCTGCCTTCAGGGGCCGTGGATCAGGCCCGCATTCTCCGCCGTAACGCCACGGAGGCTGAAAAACGTCTCTGGCGTGCTTTGCGTGAACAGCTTCCGACCGTGAAATTCCGCCGCCAGGTGCCCCATGGTGCCTATGTCGCGGATTTCCTCTGTTTTTCTGGCAAGCTGGTCGTCGAGGTCGATGGCGCAAGTCATGCGGAGAGCGCTGAGCAAGATGCTGTCCGAACCCGTTATTTCGAGACCCAGGGTTATCACGTCCTGCGTTTCTGGAACCATGAAGTCATGGAAAATACTGAAGGCGTCGTAGCGGTCATCGCGGCACGCCTCTCGCCCTCACCCTCCCACGCCTGACGGCGCGGGCCCCTCCCTCTCCCGATGGGAGAGGGGAAGAAAAGATTTCGCGGAGTAACCCATATGCCCCTTCTTCAAGCCTCCAAGGTCTACAAGCCCTTCGAATATCCCTGGGCCTATGAATTTTGGAAGCGCCAGCAGCAGCTCCACTGGCTGCCCGAGGAAGTGCCTCTGGGCGAGGATTGTCGTGACTGGGCGCAGAAGCTCAGTGACCATGAGCGCAACCTGCTGACCCAGATTTTCCGCTTCTTCACCCAGGCCGACGTGGAAGTGCAGGATTGCTACCACGAGAAGTACGGCCGCGTGTTCAAGCCGACCGAGATCAAGATGATGCTGACTGCGTTCAGCAACATGGAAACGGTCCATATCGCCGCCTACTCGCATCTGCTCGACACGATCGGCATGCCCGAAAGCGAATATTCGGCCTTCCTCCAATATAAGGAGATGAAGGACAAGCACGACTATCTCGCCCAGTTCGGCGTCGATACGGACGAGGATATCGCCAAGACGCTGGCGATGTTCGGCGGCTTCACCGAAGGCCTCCAGCTCTTCGCCTCCTTCGCGATGCTGATGAACTTCCCGCGCTTCAACAAGATGAAGGGCATGGGCCAGATCGTCACCTGGTCGGTCCGCGACGAGACCCTGCATTGCGAGGGCATCATCAAGCTGTTCCACAGCTTCGTGAAGGAACGCGACTGCCTGACCGCATCGGTCAAGGACGACATCATGGACATGTGCCAGAAGACCGTCCGCATCGAGGACGCGTTCGTAGACCTGGTCTTCGAAATGGGCCCGGTTCCCGGCATGACGCCCAAGGACATCAAGAAATATGTCCGCTACATCGCCGACTGGCGCCTGGGGCAGCTGGGCCTCAAGCCCATCTACATGATCGACGAGCATCCGCTGCCCTGGTTGACCCCGCTGCTCAACGGCGTGGAGCATGCCAATTTCTTCGAAACCCGCGCGACCGAATATTCGAAGGGCGCGACCCGTGGCCAGTGGAACGACGTCTGGGACGCGTTCGACCGCCGCAAGAAGCTCAAGGGCGCCGAAGCGGCCAATGTCGACGAAAGCGATCCGGACATGTTCAAGGCCGCCGGCATCGCGGCGGAATAAGATCACAGCGCGACGCGCCATGCGCGTCGCGCTGTGATCAAGCCCGCGCGGCGCTGACGCGTTTAAGGCTGCTGATCAGCCAGCATCACGGCAGCTTGCAAAGGGCTTTCGACCTGTTCGAGGGGAGGGGAGGCGCGGGGAGCGCCTCCCCTTTTTTGTGCGCCTCTGGAGCCTCCCGCATCGCGTCCATAACGGACCAGTCTCGCGCCGGAATGGCGATGCCCTGGGCTATGGTCCGGTCATGACCAGCCCCGACGACCCCTCATCTCCGCCATTCTACGTCTTCGTCTGCAATGTCTGCGGCAGCGATCAGGTTACGCGCGAAGCCTGGGCGGCCTGGGATGTCGCGACCCAGGCCTGGATCCTCAACACGGCCTTCGACTTTGCCTATTGCCATCGCTGCCTGGGCTATGCGCAGCTCGACCGGCTGCTGCTGACCAGCCCGCCATCCGGCTTGCCGTCCCGCACCCCGGCCTTCCCGCCGGCGCCGGGCTGATCGGCGCGGCGGGCGTGACGCTTCCTTAACCGCCGCCATGCCAGACCGGTCGCCATGTTCGGCGTCCGACTCCGCTCCCTCTTCACCAGCCGCTGGATGGCCCTGCTCTGGGCGATATTGGTGCTGCTGAGCGCGATCCAGTTCGTGGGCAGCGATGGCGGTGATCAGGCCGGCGCGGATCAGGCCGCGACCGCGGCGCTGGACGGCCTCGACAACAGCCAGCGCGCCATCATCGCCAACGCGCTCTGAAAGGCACGGGGCGGGCGTCGCGGGCGCGCTGTCCTATTCCTTCCCGCCGGCCTATATTGCCGTCCGGCGTCGGGCCTGTCTCTGACGCTCACTTGTTCCAAAATGACAAGGGTTGGAAATTAAATGTCAGAATGTGCGGGAAATATGCGAAGTTAAGCGCAGCATTTCCTACAATATCGACCACCATCTTCGTCTTTGTTCCGTTCGTGCAACATTTGTTCAGCTGCTACGTTCTAGCTTGCCTCGGTCAACAGAAATCGAAAAGGGACTGGACCATGCATCGCTTTGCCAGAAGCATGATTGCCGCGCTTTCACTGGGCGCCATGGCGTTGACCGCCATGCCCGCCGCCGCCCAGCACGGCCAGGGTCATGGCCGACCCGGCGGGCCGTCATCGGGCCATGGCGGCCCCGGCGGTCCGGGCGCACAACGGCCCCCCAGCCATGGCGGCAATCATGCCCAGCGTCCGCCCCAGCCCGGCCGGCCGGGGGCAGGCCGCCCGCCCCAGCCGGGCCGGCCCGGCAATGGTCGTCCGCCCCAATATGGCCGTCCCGGCAACCATCGCCCGCCGCCGCCCCGTGGCAATTATCGCCGGCCCGGCCCGCCGGTCTATGCCTATGACTGGAACCGGCCCGATCCGCGCTATGGCGGCCGCTATCGCCCCGACCGCTATTATCGCGGCGGCTATGCGCCGATCCGGGTCGACCGCAGCATGCGCATCTATCGCGGCTATGACGACCGCTATTATTGCCGCCGTTCGGACGGGACCACCGGCCTCATCATCGGCGGCGCGATCGGCGCGCTGATCGGCGGCCAGCTCGATCGCGGCTATTCCAACACGGCGGGCATATTGATCGGCGGCGGCGCCGGCGCGCTGCTCGGCCGCGAGATCGATCGCGGCAGCCTCAGCTGTCGCTGATCGGAAAAGGGGGCGAAGACGCCCCCTTTTTCAGCACCAGGGGTGGCGGCGTCCGTCCCAGGTCCGGGCCAGCCCTTCGTCCACCAGCTGCTGGCCGATCGACTGGCCATCACGCGTCACGATCCGCAGCGCTCGGCCATATTTGTCGGTCGCCCGCCCGTCGATCTCCAGCGAGAAGGGGCCGGCGTTCATCAATTGCTGCAACCGGCTGGTCGCCCGCGCGCCCAGCGCGCCTTCCTCCGGGCAGCGCGGCCCATGGGTTTCTGGCGTGTCGATGTCGGCGATCCGATATTTTTCGCCCCGGAACCAGAAAGTGTCGCCATCGACGACGCAATTGGTCCCGCCGCCGCTATGACAATAGCCGAAATCGGCCGATAGCTGGTCGGCGCTGGCGCTTGACGGTGTCATGCCGGTCGACGCCGTCGGCATCGCGATCTCGGGCGCCAGCCGCGCCCACCAGTCGGGCGCCTGCCAGCCGATCATCATCCCCAGCGCCAGCACCAATCCCAGTGTCTTGCCGCTGAAGCCACTGCGCTGAGACGCGGGGCGACGAAAGCGGGCCTGTCCGGCACGCGCCGCCTCCCGGCGCCAGAGTGTGTCGATGCGGTCGGGGGTGAATCGGTCGGGGCGTCTGGACATGGCGCGCCCCTAGCAGGTTCAGGAAAAACAGAGGGTTAAATCTGATCCGGCTTGTCGCCATTTCGGGGCGAACCGGCGTTTGATCGGGATCAATGTGGCAAGCGCAGGGGATGCGCAGGGTGCGCCGGCCTCAGCCCATGGAGATTGCCGCATGAACGCCGCCGCGCCGCCCAGCCCCTATGTCCGCATCGGCGGCGAACCGGTCGTCCGCGCCATTGCGAACCGCTTTTATGACCTGCTGGAAAGCGACCCGGCCTATGCGCAGTTGCGCGCCATCCATGCCGCCGACCTCTCGGCCGTGCGCCACGGCCTCACCCGCTTCCTGTGCGGCTGGCTGGGCGGCCCGCGCGACTGGTTTCAGCGTGGCACCTGCATCATGTCGCTGCACCGCGCTTTCCCGATCACGCCGCAACTGGCCGATCAATGGGCGACCGCGGCCGCCTGCGCGATCGCCATGCAGGAGGATCTCGACACCGACATCGCCGACGCCATGGCGGAAGCGCTCGGCCATATGGCGCGCGGCATGATCAATTTCGGCCTCGCGCCGGCACAGGCGCACCCGGCCTAGCGGCTAGTCGTCATCCTCGTTGAGGATTTCGTCCTCCTCGCCATCATCCTCGTCGTCCATCCGCGGCTCGCCGTCGAACGCGCCTTCATCGATCCAGCCGGATCGGTCCATCTCGTTCATCTTGTCGACCAGGTCGGGGACATCGTCGGGGATGATCTGCGCCGGGTTGGGCCGCCCGCCATGCTCGCTCTCTTCGCTCAGGTCGCTGGTCCGGCCCAGCGCATCGTCGGCGACGTCGTTCGCCTGGGTGCCGGCGTCGGCCTGTTCGCTATTCTCCTCACTCTCGTCGGGGAAGGGGCGATTGTCGGACATCGTCATGGCGCGTCTCCTTGCAGGGGCATGTCCCCCTCCAACGATCACCCCATTTTCCCGTTCCGCGCAAGCGCGCCCGGAAACGCACTGGACAGCGCGGAACCAAGGCGGCAAAGGCCGATGCGATCCTTTTCGCCCCGATCCTTTTCGCATCGCAACAGGAATCCCTCCATGTCCCGCCAGCTCATTTCCTCCGGCTCGCCCTTCGAGGCGCAGGTCGGCTATTCGCGCGCCGTCGTCCAGGGCGACTGGTGCTTCGTCGCCGGCACCACCGGCACCGATCCCGAAACCAAGATCATGCCCGACAGCGTGGTCGATCAGGGCGTCAACGCGCTCAAGGTGATCGGCAAGGCGCTCGAAGACGCCGGCTTCTCCTTTGCCGATGTCGTGCGCGTCACCTATTATATCACCGACCCTGCCTATTGGGACGATCTGGGCAAGGCCACTGCGCCCATCTTTGGCGAGATCCGCCCGGCGGCCAGCTGCGTCGTCGCTGGCCTCATCAAGCCGGAGATGAAGATCGAAATCGAAGTCACCGCCTTCAAAGGGTAACGCCCTTGTAAAGAAAATCTGGGACCAACCATCATGATTACCATGTACGGCATCAAGAATTGCGACACCATCAAGAAGGCCCGCAACTGGCTGGACAATGAGCGCGTCGCCTATAATTTCCACGACTATAAGGTCGCCGGCGTCGACAAGGAAAAGCTGGAGGAATGGGTGATGGAACATGGTTGGGAAACCATCCTCAACCGTTCCGGCACCACCTTCAAGGCGCTCGACGCGGGGGACAAGGCGCATATCGACGCGGACAAGGCGATCCTGCTGATGATCACCAACCCCTCGATGATCAAGCGCCCGATCCTCGACACCGGCAAGGGCACGGTCGTCGGTTTCAAGGCGACGACCTATGAAAATGCGCTGAAAGGCGTGATGGCGTGATCGGACGGGGGCTGCTGGGCATCGGGGCATTGCTGATGATGGGCCTGCTCCCCCTTTCCGCCGTCCGGGCCGCCGACCCGCTGATCATCGCGCATCGCGGTGCCAGCGGAGAGCGGCCCGAACATACGCTCGCCAGCTATGAGCGGGCGATCGATCAGGGCGCCGACTATATCGAGCCCGATCTGGTCCTGACCAGGGATGGCGTGCTGGTCGCCCGGCATGAGAATGAGATTGGCGGCACCACCGACGTTGCTGACCATCCCGAATTTGCCGATCGCAAGACGACGAAGACGATCGACGGCGTCGCAATGACCGGCTGGTTCACCGAGGATTTCACCCTCGCCGAACTGCGCACCTTGCGGGCGCGCGAACGGCTGCCCGATCTGCGCCCGGCCAATGTCCGCTTCAACGATCTCTATCTCATCCCGACCTTCGAGGAGATATTGAAGCTGGTCCGCGCCAAGGAAGCGGAGCAGCATCGCCGCATCGGCCTCTATCCCGAAACCAAGCATCCCAGCTATTTCGCCGGCATCGGCCTGCCGCACCAGCAGGCGCTGCTCGATCTGCTCGGCAAATATGGCTACACAAATGCCGACGATCCGGTCTTCATCCAGTCGTTCGAGGTCGGCAATCTGAAGGCCCTGCATGAAGCGACCCGGCTGCGCCTCATCCAGCTCGTCGATGCCGAAGGCGGCCCCGCCGATGAACCCGGCACCAGCTATGCCGACATGATGAGCGTCTCCGGGCTGGAGGCGATTGCCGGCTATGCCACGGGCCTCGGCCCGTCCGCCGCCATGGTGCTGGCGTCCGAAGGGGCGACCGCGCTGGTCGGCCGTGCCCATGATGCCGGGCTTCAGGTCCATATCTGGACGCTGCGGATGGAAAACAGCTTCCTGCCCGACCAGTATAAGCGACCGGACGATCCGCAGGGGCGCGGCGACTTTGCCGGCTATGTCCAGGCGATCGCCGCGACCGGCGTCGACGGCATTTTCAGCGATTTCCCCAGGCAGGCGCGCGACGCTCTGAGCAGCACGCAGCCCTGATCGGCAACATCGCATAAATTAAAGCGGATTTTCCCTTCTCTACCCTGCGGCTCGACTTGCCAAAGCCGGGCCGCAGGCGAATAACGAACAGACCATGCTGTCCCAGAAGACCCGTTACGCCATCCGCGCGCTCCAGCATCTTGCCGACCGCTATCGCCAGGGGCCTGTGCCCCTCAACGAGATTGCGACGCGCCAGAATATCCCGGCGAAATTCCTGACGGTGATCCTGTCCGAATTGTCGCGCGAAGGGCTGGTGGCGACCCAGCGGGGGCGCGACGGCGGCTATTGGCTGGCCTTGGCGCCGGTCGACATCAGCTATGGCGATATCGTCCGCCTGACCCGCGGATCGCTTGCGCTCACCCCCTGTGCCAGCCGCTTTGCCCATGAAAGCTGCACCAACTGCCTACCCGAAAGCGAATGCCGCCTGCACCGGGTGATGCTGCGCGTCCGCGACGAAACCGCCAAGGTGCTCGACAGCATCAGCCTCGCCGAACCCTTCGCGGCCGAAGGGCTGGGGTAGGGCGCCGCAGGAGCAGGCGTGCCGACGCCCTTGCGCTCGCCCCGTCGCTCCGCCACATCGGCAGCATGACCACGCCGCCGCTCAAAGCCGCCCTGATCCCCGTCACCCCGTTGCAGCAGAACTGCACCCTCTTCTGGTGTACGGAAACGATGCGTGGCGCCTTCGTCGATCCGGGCGGCGACCTGCCGGTGCTGAAGAAGGCGGCGGCGCAGCATGGCGTCACGATCGAGAAGATTCTCGTCACCCATGGCCATATTGACCATTGCGGCCAGGCCGGCGTGCTGGCCCGCGACCTCGATGTCCCGATCGAAGGGCCGCATGAGGAGGATCGCTTCTGGATCGACCGGCTGCCGCAGGATGGCGATCGCTGGGGCATTCCCGGCGAGAGTTTCGAGCCGGATCGCTGGCTGGTCGATGGCGACCAGGTGACGGTCGGCAATCTGACCTTCGACGTCTATCATTGCCCCGGCCACACGCCGGGCCATGTCGTCTTCCACCATGCGCCGAGCCAGCTCGCGATCGTGGGCGACGTGCTGTTCAAGGGCTCGATCGGCCGCACCGACTTCCCGCGCGGCAATCATCAGGACTTGATCGATGCGATCACCGGCAAGCTCTGGCCGCTTGGCGGCCAGACCGCCTTCGTCCCCGGCCATGGCGAGATGAGCAATTTCGCCTATGAACGGCGCACCAACCCCTATGTGGCCGATTCCGTTCTCGGTTAAACGCGCGCCATCGCTGGCGGGGCTGGCACGGCGCGAGTCGCACCATAGGCGACATAGAGCGCCGCCACCGCCAGGCCGAGCATCACGATCCAGGTGAGCAGCGCGCCGCCCGCGCGCCACACCGTCGGCTTGTCCGCGTCCATGCCAAAGCCATGGGCGATTCGCGCCAGCGCATAGATCATCGCCCCGATCCACAGCCACAGCGGCGCGCCGATCGCCATTTCGATCAGGCCAAAGAGAATCAGCACGATCGGCGTATATTCAATGAAATTGGCGTGCGCCCGCATCCGTCGTGCCAGCAACATATTGCCCGAGTCGCCGTGCAAAAGCTTCGCGCCCACGCGGATTCGTGCGCAGCGCACCGCCAGCCAGAAATTGATGAGCGCACAGGCCGCAGCCAGTGTAAGCGTGATCGGCAACAACATGGGCATCCCCCTATTCGACGGGCCGCCACCATAGGCGCGGCGGGCCGGCGGGCAAGGAAGGACTTGCACCATCTGCAAAAACGGCTATAGGCGCAGGGCTTCGCGATCAACCGGGCCGCATGGTCTGCGGCACCCGTGCCGTCGGCGTCTCATTTGGAAACCGGCCAGTCGCATAACCAGATTTAATTACGGAAACAGGTGCCGACATGGCTGTCCCCAAAAGGAAAACTTCCCCGTCCAAGCGTGGCATGCGTCGCAGCCACGATTCGCTGCGCGTCGAAGCATTCCAGGAATGCTCGAACTGCGGTGAACTGAAGCGTCCCCACAATCTGTGCGACGCGTGCGGCCATTATAACGGCCGCGAAGTCATCGCCGTCGGGGCGTAAGACTTTTTCGATCTCCGCAAAGGGGTGATCTCAGTGTCCAGCCAACCGCGAATCGCAATTGACGCGATGGGCGGGGATGAAGGCGTGCGGGTGATGATGGCAGGCGTTGCGCTTGCCCGTCGCCGGCACGAAGGACTCCGCTTCACCCTTTTCGGCGACGAGACCCGGATCAAGGCGGCTCTCGACAACCACCCCAATTTGCGGGCGGCGTCGGAAGTCGTGCATTCCGATACGATCGTCGAGGGCACGGACAAGCCCAGCGTCGCGATTCGCAAGAAGAGCAGCTCGATGAGCATGGCGATCAACGCCGTGAAGTCGGGTGATGCCGGTGCTGCGGTTTCCGCCGGCAATACCGGTGCGCTCATGGCGATGGCGAAGCTGGCGCTGCGTACCATGCCCGGTGTCGATCGGCCTGCGCTGGCAGCGATGCTGCCGACCCTTGGCGACAATGATGTCGTCATGCTCGACCTTGGTGCCAATACCGAGTGCGATGCGCGCAATCTCGTCCAGTTCGCGGTGATGGGTGCGGCCTATGCCCGTATCGCCCTCGATCTGGAGCGGCCGCGCGTACGCCTGCTCAACATCGGCACCGAAGAGCTCAAGGGCACGGATGAGATTCGTGACGCCGCCGCCGTGCTGCGCGCGGCCGATACCCTGCCATTCTCGTTCGACGGCTTTACCGAAGGCGACAAGATCGGCCGCGGCGAAACCGACGTGATCGTGTGCGACGGCTTTTCGGGCAATGTCGCGCTCAAGACGGCCGAGGGCACCGCCCGCTTCGTCGCCGACCTGCTGCGCCGCGCCTTCTCCAGCTCGCTGCGGTCCAAGATCGGCTTCCTGATCTCGAAGCCGGCGATGCACCTGCTCAAGCATCATCTTGATCCCAACAATCATAATGGCGCCGTCTTCCTGGGCCTCAACGGGGTCGTGGTGAAGAGCCATGGCAGCGCCGATGCCAAGGGCGTGGCCAATGCGGTGCATGTCGCCGCCCGCCTGCTGGAAGAGGATATCACGCGACGCATCGCCGCCGACATGGCCGGGGTGCAGGATCTGTCCGCCGTCGCGTCCAAATTGGAGCTGCCCGTCAAGTGATGCGTCGATCCGTTCTCCTGGGCACGGGCTCGGCCCTGCCCGCACGCGTCGTCACCAATGCGGAACTGGCGCAGACCGTCGACACCAGCGACGAATGGATCGTCGAGCGGACCGGCATCCGCACCCGCTATATCGCCGGCGAGGGGGAGACCACGACCACGCTGGCGACCGAGGCCGCGAAGCGCGCGCTGGAGGCGGCCGGCCTCGCCGCGCCGGATATCGACCTCATCATCCTGGCGACCGCGACCCCGGACCAGACCTTCCCCGCCAGCGCCACGCTGGTGCAGGCCGCGCTCGGCATCGATGACTGCGTCGCCTTCGACGTCGCCGCCGTCTGCTCGGGCTTCCTCTATGCGATGACGGTCGCCGATTCGATGATCCGCTCGGGCGCGGCGCAGCGCGCGCTGGTGATCGGCGCGGAAACCTTCAGCCGCATTCTTGATTGGGAAGACCGCGCGACCTGCGTGCTGTTCGGCGACGGCGCCGGCGCCGTCGTGCTCGGTTCGGAGGAAAGCGCGGACGGCCAGCGTGGCATCCTCGCCGCCAAGCTGCATGCCGATGGCCGCCACAACCAGCTTCTCTACGTCGATGGCGGTCCTTCGACCACCCAGACGGTGGGCAAGGTCCGCATGAAGGGGCAGGAAGTCTTCCGCCATGCGGTGGTGAATCTCGCCACCGTTCTGAAGGAAGTGATGGCGATGGCGGAGATGACGCCCGCCGACATCGACTGGCTGGTGCCGCACCAGGCCAATGCCCGGATTCTCGACGCCACCGCGCGCAAGCTCAAGCTGTCCCCGGACAAGGTCGTCGTCACCGTCGACCAGCATGCCAACACCTCGGCCGCCTCGGTGCCGCTGGCACTGGACGCGGCGACCCGCGATGGCCGGATCAAGGCCGGCGATCTGATCGTGCTGGAAGCGATGGGCGGCGGCTTCACCTGGGGCGCCTGCGTCCTGCGGATCTGATACGGCGGCGAAACGATCGCCCCTACGTATCTGACCTGCTTGCCGAATCACCCAACATGCATCACATTTGTGTCGCAATCATTTGCCCCGGCAGATGATGCAGGGGGGCACATTGGGGATTTGCGATGACCGGCACTGGCACACTGACCCGCGCTGATCTGGCGGAGAGCGTCAATCGTCACATTGGCTTGTCCCGCGCGGAAGCGGCGGCACTGGTCGAATCGATCCTGGAACATATGTCGACTGCGCTGGAGCGCGGCGAAAATGTGAAAATTTCGAGTTTCGGTACCTTCGTCCTGCGCGACAAGAATGAGCGCATGGGGCGCAACCCGAAGACCGGGATCGAGGTGCCGATCGAGCCGCGCCGGGTGCTCACATTCCGCGCGAGCCAGACGATGCGGGACCGCGTCGCCTCGACCTGAGGCAATTCGGTCAGCTTTTGTAGTATTGGCGTATATTTACCGTAGTTGACCTTTACGGGACTATGGGTGCAACATCGCGCCCATGGAAAAGGCCGAGGGCGCATTTCTGACCATCAGCGAACTGGCGACAGAGCTGGGTCTTGCCCAACATATTTTGCGCTATTGGGAAACCCGCTTTCCGCAATTGCGTCCGCTCCAGCGATCGGGCAACCGGCGCTACTATCGTCCTGCCGATGTGGCGCTGGCACGGCGCATCAACCAGTTGCTCAATGTCGAGGGCTTCACCGTCAAGGGCGCGCAGAAGGCGCTGGCAGACGGCCCGGACGATATAGCGGTGGATCCGCTGCCCGCCGCGACGCCGGAACCGGACCTGATCGCCCGGCTCGAAGCCATCCGGGCCGATCTGGCGCGCGCCTTGGGTCGCTGATCGCGATCAGAGCATCCGGGCATAGACAAGGTCGCGGAACGGCACGTCCCCGACCATGAAGGTCAGTTCGCCGATCTCGACAAAATCATGCCGGGCATAGAAGCGCCGCGCCCGATCATTCTGTGGATAGACGGCCAGCAGCAGCCGGCGTGCGCCGCGTCGCCGGGCCTCCGCCAGCACCAGCGCCATCAGCGCGTCGCCATTGCCGCCACCCTGCCACCCGTTCAGCAAATAGATGCGCTTGAGTTCGACATCCGTTCGGTCGTCGGTCGGTACCGGCAGGTCGGGCGGCGTGATCAGCGCATAGCCGACCGGCGCGCCCAATGGCGTCTCGCCGATCAGGATCGTCTGGGCCGGATCGGCGAGGGCGGCGCGATAATAGTCCTCGCCATGCGCCTTGCGGATATGGGCGACCAGCGCCTCGCCGGGATGGTCATGGGCAAAGCTGGCCAGGAAAGTGGCGCCGCCCAATATCGCCAATGCGGCGGCATCGGAGGCGACAGCCGGCCGCCAGTGAATCGGCGTGGTCAAACTCAGCGCGATCCCGGACCCAGGGCCGGGTCCAGGTCGCGGGGGCGGGTGAAGCTCAGCAATGTGCCGCACTTGTCCGTCGTCGCGTCCCACTGGTCGATGGCGAGATCCATCACCGCAATGCTGGCGGTCGGAAACTTGATCTCCACATCCTCGCGCAGCGGATTGGCGCCATCATCGGGGACCAGGCTCAGGATCAGTTCCTCGAAACCGGGATTATGCCCTGCCATCAGCACGCTGTCCGCCTCGTCCGGCAAATCGCGCAGCACATCGATCAGCGTCGGGGCAGAGGCCAGATAGATGCGCCGGTCCCAGCGCGCGTCCAGCGTTTCGCCATAGCCGGTGAAGAAGGTGTCGAGCGTCTGCACGACGCGGGCAGCGGGGGATGCGACCAGCAGGTCGAACCGCATATCCTTGCGCGCGGCGAACTGGCCCATCAGCAGCGCGGCCTTTTCCCCCCGGCGGTTGAGCGGCCGGTCGAAATCCCGCGCGACCGGATCGTCCCAATCGGACTTGGCATGGCGCAACAGGGTCAACCGCTTCATTCTCGCTCCAGCTCCTCGCGCCTTGTCGCGGCGGAATATCTCCTGCCGACTCGCAAAAACGCAGAAAACAAAGGCGCCGTGCCCTGTCGGGTCACCGCATGCCGGGTTCGCTTCCCTGATGCCCTAACCTTGTTCGGTCGCCAAGACCAGCGTCCTGCATGTCCCGCGCCTGCATCTTTGCGCTGACGGCGATGATCGCCTCGTCCAGCGTCAGCCGGCGGATCGGCGTGCCGGGCGGGAAGGCGCTCAGCAGTCGGCTCGGCATGGCGGCGGACAGGATCACGAAACTGCCCTTATCCTCGGCGCGGCGGATCAGCCGGCCGAACGCCTGCGCCAGCCGCGCCCGGATCAGCCGGTCGTCATAGGCGCTGCCACCCCCCGCCAGGCGCCGGGCGGCATGCAGCACGGTCGGCTTGGACCAGGGCACGCCCTCCATCACCACCAGCCGCAGCGAATGGCCGGGCACGTCGACGCCATCGCGCAACGCATCTGTCCCCAGTAGCGACGCGCGCGGATCGTCGCGGAAGATATCGACCAATGTGCCGGTATCCATCGGATCGACATGCTGGGCATAGAGCGGCAGGCCGGCGCGGGCGAGCCGATCGGCGATGCGCGCATGCACCGCCCGCAGCCGCCGGATCGCGGTGAACAGGCCCAGCGTGCCGCCGCCCGATGCCTCGATCAGCCGGGCATAGGCGCCCGACATGGCGGGGATGTCGCCGCGCTTGATATCGGTGACGATCAGCACCTCGGCCCGGCCGGGATAGTCGAACGGGCTGGCCGCCTCGAACCGCTCGGCGCTGTGGGGCAAATGGGTGACGCCGCTGCGTGCTTCGGCATTGGACCAGTCGCCGCCGCCCTTCAGCGTGGCGGAGGTGACGATCACCCCCTGCGCGGGTTGCAGCACCGCCTCGGCCAGCGGCCGGGTGGGGTCGAGCCAGTGGCGGTGCAGACCGATATCATATTCGCGCCCTTCCACCCGGTCGACGGTCATCCAGTCGACGAAATCGGGGTCGGCCGGGCCGCCGATCCGCGCCAGCAGCGCCAGCCAGGCGCTGATCAGGTCGCGGCGCCAGGCGAGCGATCCGATCGCCCCTTCGATCCGCGCCCGCGCCGCGCCGTCGAGCCAGTCCGGCGCATCCTCCAATACGGCTTCCAGCCGTTTGGACAGCCGAACCAGCGGCTTCAGCAGCGCATCGAGCGCGATCGCCGCTTCCTGTGCCGCCTCGACCAGCGGGCCATCGGGCTCGGCCAGTTCGGTCTCCAGCCCATAGCCGGCATCCGCCTCGCCGCTGTCGGCGGCGCGCGCGAAGACGGTGCCGCGCACCGTGGCGAGCAATTCCTCCAGCGGGCCGAAGGGCTCGCCCGCCAGGATGCGTTTCAGCCAGTCGTCGGCGGGCAGGGCACGCGCAGCCTCCACTGCGGTGCGGATCGCCTCGCCGCCTTCCTCGTCATAGCTGGCAAGGTCGGACAGGCGCGCCGCCAGGCCCCGGCGGCGGCCGCGCGATCCGCCTTCCGGTCCCATCACCCAGCGCCGCAGTTCGATCGCCTCCTGCCCCGACAGCGCGACCGAAAAGGTCGAATCGGCGGCGTCGAACAGATGATGGCCCTCGTCGAAGACGATGCGCTGTGGGCGTTGCCCGGTCTCGCGGCCGCGCGCGGCGTTGATCATCACCAGCGCATGATTGGCGATGACGATGTCCGCCTCGGCCGATGCCCGCGCCGACCGCTCGATGAAGCATTTCCGATAATGGGGGCAGCCGGCATAGATGCACTCGCCGCGCCGGTCGGTCAGCGCGGTGGAGCCGTTGCGGCGGAACAGGATGGGCAGCCAGCCGGGCAGGTCGCCGCCCACCATGTCGCCATCCTTGGAAAAGGCGGCCCAGCGCGCGACCAGTTGCGCCAATATGGCGGCGCGGCCGGCAAAACCGCCCTGCAACGCATCTTCCAGATTGAGCAGGCAGAGATAATTTTCCCGCCCCTTGCGCACCACCACGCGTCGCGCGGCGGTCGCCGGATCGGGGAAGAGGCGCAGCGATTCCCGGTCGAGCTGGCGTTGCAGCGCCTTGGTATAGGTGGATATCCACACCGTGCCCTGCGCCTGCGCGGCCCAGAGCGAGGCGGGCGCGAGATAGCCCAGCGTCTTGCCGATGCCGGTGCCGGCTTCCGCCAGCAGCATATTGGGCTGGTCGCGATGCGTGCGCGGGCGAAAGGCCTCCATCGCGGCGGCGGCATAGGCGCGCTGGCCGGGGCGGGGTTCGGCGCTCGGTCCGGTCAGGCTGTCAAGCCGCGCCAGCACGGCCTCCTCCTCCATCGCGACGGTGCGCGGGGCAGGGCGGGGCGCGGCTTCCTCCCATTCGGGCAGCTTGGAAAAGAGCCAGCGTTCCGCCTCCGCCGGGCGGTTGATGCGCGGCGCGACCAGCGGCGACCAGGGCCAGCGCAGCCGGTGCAGCGCCTGCGCTGCGGTCCACCCGCCTTCTCTTTCTTTCCATTCCGGGGAATCGAGCCGGTCGAGCAGCGCGCGCGCCGCCATTTGCAACAGGGCCGGGATATCGCCTTCCTGTGCCGGCTGCGGCAGGTCCAGCGCCTCGGCCAGCCCCTTGGGCGTGGGCACCAGGAAGCGCGCGGGATGGACGAAGGCCCAGAGTTCCAGCAGGTCGAGGCCATTGAGATCGGGATAGCCCAGCCGCTGGCCGGTCAACGGTGCATTGAGCAGCAGCGTCGGCGTCTCGGCGGTGCGGGCAATGGCCTGCCCCTTGGCGACGCCCATGGTGCGGCTGCCTTCGCGCAGCCAGATGCCGCCATGGCTGGCATGGAGGGCGGGCAGGGCAGCAGGATCGATCACCCGCCCGGCTTAGGGCAAGGCGAACAAAAGGGAAACCGAAATGCGCCGATCAATTGGTCCGGCGGCCAAAACCCATGGGGCCGGAATAGACGAAGGCGGGCGTAGCCGGTCGGGGCTGGAACGCCACCGGCGCGCGGCGGGCCAGGCGTGCCATTTCCAGCTGTTCGAACAACGGCCCTTCGGTCAGGATATAGGGGAAACGGATGCCCATCCGGTCCTCTTCCGACCAGCGCACCGTGCCGAACACGCTATAGCCGTCAATATCCAGCTGACACTGGCTTCCGGTCGGCAGCGAACAGCCGACGACCTGCGCGCCACCCGCGCTCAGATCGACGATCGTCCCTTCCAGGCTGTCGAGCACGGTCGTGATGGTGATCGCGATGTCGACGGGAATCCGTTCGCGGCTGCGGGGTGTCTGCATGGGAGCCTCCATATGACCAGACCATGGAGGAACAGGGTGAACAAAATCTAAATATGAAGCCCGGTTTAACGCGTTTTTGCCTCCAAAAGCCGTTCCCTTTCGCCCTTCGCGGCGGTAGAGGCTTTGGCATCATGACCATATCCGACATTCTCCGCACCGCCGCGAACGCGTCCAAGGCCTGGCCCTATGAGGAGGCGCGCAAGCTTCTCAAGCGTTACCCCAATGGCGCGCCGGAGAAAGGCCATATCCTGTTCGAGACCGGCTATGGCCCGTCGGGCCTGCCGCATATCGGCACCTTCAACGAAGTGCTGCGCACCACCATGGTTCGCAATGCCTTCCACGCGCTGTCGGACATCCCGACCCGGCTGGTGGCGTTCAGCGACGATCTGGACGGCTTCCGCAAGGTGCCGGACAATGTGCCGAACCAGGCGATGCTGGCGGACTATCTGGGCAAGCCGCTGACGCAGGTGCCCGATCCGTTCGAGAAATATGAAAGCTTCGCGCATCACAATAACGCGATGCTGCGCGAATTTCTCGACAGCTTCGGCTTCGACTATGAATTCGTGTCCGCGACCGAACGCTATCAGGCCGGTGCCTTCGACGAAGCGCTGCGCCAGGTGCTGCGCCGCTATCAGGCGATCATGGACATCATGCTGCCGACCCTGCGCAAGGAACGGCAGGCGACCTATTCGCCGGTGCTGCCGATCAGCCCGAAGAGCGGCATCGTGCTGCAGGTGCCGGTCGAGGTGATCGATGCTGAGGCGGGCCTCGTCCGCTTCGTGGATGAAGGCGAGACGATCGAGCAGTCGATCCTGGGCGGCAGCGCCAAGCTGCAGTGGAAGGTCGACTGGGCGATGCGTTGGTATGCGCTGGGCGTCGACTATGAAATGGCGGGCAAGGATCTGATCGACTCGGTCACCCAGTCGTCGAAAATCTGTCGCGCGCTCGGCGGCCGTCCGCCCGAGGGCTTCAATTACGAGATGTTCCTCGACGAAAAGGGCGAGAAGATTTCCAAGTCGAAGGGCAATGGCCTCAGCCTCGAACAATGGCTAACCTATGGTCCGCAGGAAAGCCTGGCCTTCTACGCCTATCGCGAGCCCAAGAAGGCCAAGCAGCTGCACATGGGCGTGATCCCGCGCGCGGTCGATGAATATTGGCAGTTCCGCACCAATTACCCCAAGCAGGCGATCGAGCAGCAGCTGGGCAACCCGGTCCACCATATCCATGATGGCAAGCTGCCGCAGGGCGAACTGCCGGTGACCTTCGGCCTGCTGCTCAATCTGGTCGGCGTGATGGGCGATGCGAGCCGTGAGCAGGTGTGGAGCTATCTCCAGAATTATGTGCCCGGCGCCAGCGCGGAAACCTATCCGGAACTGGACGCGCTGATCGGTCATGCACTGGCCTATCATCGCGATTTCGTCGCGCCGACGCTCCAGCGCCGGGCACCGCACGCGAACGAAGCTGCCGCATTGCGCCAGCTGGATGTAGAACTGGCTGCCTTGCCGGCCGATGCCAGCGCGGAGGATATTCAGAATATCGTCTATGCCATCGGCAAGGAAGAAGCCTTTGGCTTCGCTGAACTGCGCGACTGGTTCAAGGCGCTCTACCAGACGCTGCTGGGCGCCGATCAAGGGCCGCGCATGGGCAGCTTCATCGCGCTCTATGGCATCGACAACAGCCGCAAGCTGATTGCGCAGGCGCTGGCCGTCTGATCGGAACGAAGCGGGGGAACCATCGCGCGCGCAGGGCGTTTCGCGAACGGTCCACCCCCCTTTCGGACTGATGGCGTGCCTGGCACGGCATCGGCCGCGCCCGCCCGGAAACGGGGGGCGCGGCCAAGGGGGTAAGGAAAGGCCCCGGACATCGCTGTCCGGGGCCTTTTCTGTTTCGTCGTCCGGCTTACCAGAAGAAGCCGCGATGGACGGTCATCACCCGGCCGGTGCGCACATTCACCAGCATCACGTCATTATAGTGGCGGACCCAGCGCTGATTGACGGCCGGACGGGGCAGGCGATAGCGATAGGGATCGGCGATATAATAGCGCGAGCTATAATAGGCCGGGCGAAGCTGGGCGCCGGCATTCCAGCGCGAATAGCGGAAGGGCGCATTCCAGTTGCCGGCGCGATAGACGTCGCGGTGGCTGCGGCGATAATCCTGCCAGTCTTCCCGCGCTTCCTGGCGGGAGTCGCGAACATCGCGACGGGCTTCGCGGACATCGCGGCGATCGCCATAGCGCTGGGCCGCGCGCAGGTCGCGCTGGTCTTCGCGCAGCCGCTGCTCGCTGCGGCGGGCTTCGCCATAGGATTGGGCAGAAGCGACGCTGGGGACGACGGTGGCCGCAAGAAGGCCAAGGATGATGATCTTGCGCATATTTCTACTCCCATCAATCTGGAGGCTCGGGGACGCTTCCAACCGCTTCAAGCGGGGCAGGTTCCCTTACCAACATGTTGAATATGGAGTGGATTCGCTGAACCGTCCGGGAACGGCGCTGTCAGGAACCAGTCATTTATGTCGCAAAGTGTAATGGCGCGCGACCTTCTGGGTCAGCGAACCCAGGGACGTTCGCGAAACCATTTGGTCACGACATATTTGGTGCCCTGAGCCACCGGCCGGGCGGCGTGCAGGCTATAGGGGTTGGGCGCGCCGTCGGGCTTCAGGTTGTTCCAGATCAGGATCATCCCCTCGATCGGCGGCACCATGAATTCGCAGCGTGGAAAATGGGTCTCGCCCCCGCCCTCGACCGGCGACAGATAGATCATCGCCGTCCAGTTACGCTGGCCGCCGGTCTTGCGCATTTCGGGCCAATAGCTGGCATTGACCGGGAAATAGTCGCAATGGACCTTATATTCCTGGCCCTGGGTATAGCGTTGCCCCTGCAATGTCTCGCCATGGTCAGGCTCCAGCCCGGTCATCGCACAGATGCGGGCACTGATCGCATGGACCAACGGGTCTTCCCGGTCGAGATTGCAGCTGTGGCTGGTGCGATAATCGGCATTTTCCCGCCCGGTGAACAGGGTCGATGGCTGGGCGCCGGCATCGATGATCGCGCGCATCACCGCGCATTCTTCGGCGCCCAGGAAATCCTGCCGCCCATAGATTTCCAGATGGGGGCTATCGATGCGGCTGACCAACGGGTTGCGGTTCAGTTTCTCGCGCACCCGATCGCCGATCGCGGCGCGGGCCGGCGACGCGATGCCGCCATCATCCACTATCTCGTTCATGCCGCCTCCCTGCCATTTCCGGCCGGCGCCACGCAATGAAAAAGGGCCCGGTGCGGTGTCGCACCGGGCCTAGTGTCCTGAAGGCCAGTTCAGGAGGCTGTCACCAGAAGAAGTTGCGGATCACGTCGACGACATAGCCGTCGCGGACATCGACCAGCAGCGCGTCGTCATAATAGCGGATCCAGCGCATCGTGCCGTAGGCGGGCGGCAGGCGGTAATAATAGGGATCGTTCAGCCAGTAATTGCTGCCATAGAGCGGCCCCGACAGGAACACGCCGATCGAGAAGCTGCGATAGCCATAATTCCAGCCCGACGGCGCATAATAGCGGCCCATGCGATAGCGGTCGCCAAAGCGGCTGCGATAGCCATACCAGTCATAGCGCCGGTCCTGGCGCCAGCCATTGTCCCAGCGGCGCTGGTCGGCCCAACGGGTGCGATCGTCATAGCGGCGGCCACCATTGTTCCAGTTGCCGGGATAGCCGGGGCGATCGCCGCGCCGGTCATTGTCGCTCCAGCGCCGATCGTCGGGGCGACCGTCGCGATTGCGATCATTCCAGTCGCGGCCGTTGCGATCGCGGTCGTTCCCGTTGCGATTGCGGTCCCAGACCTGCCGATTCCAGTCGGCGCGACTATCCGGCCGCGCGTCTACCCTGCGCCCATCACCGCGTCCGTCCGGGCGGTCGGGGCGGGCGACCGGCTGCATGCCGGGGGTCGGATTGCCGGGACGCTGCCAATTGCCATTGGGGCGATCGGCGCGCTGGTCGGGCCGCTGGTCCGGCCGGCTTACCCGCTCGGGGCCACCCTGCCAGCGCTGTGCAGGCGCCGCCATTTGCGGACGTCCGCCAGCATTGCCATTGCCGCGATCACCGCCACCCTGCCAGCGGGTGCTGCCCTGGGAGCCGCGCATGTCGCCGCCCCGGTTTCCGGGATTGCCGGCGCCACGCTCGCCGCGCGGACCACCGCCATTGTCGCCACGCTGGGCATAGGCCGGTGCCATGCCGCTCAGCAGCGTCGCACCCATCAGGCCGGCCAGCATCCATTTCCTCAGCATCGTTCCGATTCCTCGTGCGGGAACCATCTGTTCCCTTCATGCCGCATCTCTACGCGGATGGCGATGTCGCGATGCTGAACTCTTCTGTCAGCGATTTGAAAGATTCTGTCCCGGAACAATGGACAATCTCGATCATTCCATCCATCCCACCATCTTGCATCGGCAAAGCCCGGTAAATGGGCTGTTCGGCGCAAAGCTGATCCAGATCAGTGCAGTGCCGACAAACAACCATTAGGACCAACGGGTGATAAGAACCGCCGATGCCGGCCGCACAAGACAGGCCCTGCGCGCCGCGACGATGGAGAGCCATCAACGGGTCGATGACCTGTTTTCCCATTTTTCGCTCGCTTCCGCGCCCGATTACCGGGCGTTCCTGCGTGCCCATGCCCGCGCGATCGCCGCGCTGGAGCCGGTCGCCCAGCCCGATTCGCCGCGCCTTGCGCTGATGGCGCAGGATCTGGCGGCCTTGGGGGAGGCTATGCCTGCGCCGCTGTCGATGCCGTCCACGGGCGGCGGCGGCTTCCGCTGGGGCCTGCTCTATGCGCTCGAAGGATCGCGTCTGGGCGGTGCGATGCTTGCGCGCCAGGTCGCGCAGGATCTGCCCCGCGCCTATCTGTCCGCCGTGCATGGCAAGGGCGGCTGGGTTGCCTTCCAGCAGCAGCTGGATGACGCCGCGGCTCAGGGCGACGCGGACTGGCTGGACGATGCGATCGCCGGCGCCTGGACGGCCTTCACCCTGTTCGAGGCGGGCGCGCGCGCCGAGCGGGAGGTCGCCTGTGACTGATGTGATCAGCCCGGAAGCCCAGGGCTTCGCCGTCGACATCAACAATTGCGATCGCGAGCCGATCCATGTGCTCGGCACGGTCCAGCCCTTCGGCTTTCTCGTTGCCCTGACCGCCGACTGGCTGGTGTCGCGCGTATCGACCAACAGTGCCGACCATATCGGCCTGGCGCCGGACGAGATGCTGGGCCAGCCGATCAGCGCGCTCTTCATCGCCGATGCGATCCACACGCTGCGCAACCGCATCACCCTGTTGCGCGGCCCCGATTCGGTGGAGCGTGTCTTCTCGCTGCCGCTGGTGGAGGGCGGTGCGCCGTTCGACGTGGCCGTCCATTTCTCCGGCCAGTTGGTGGTGATCGAGGCGGAACCCGCCGTGCCCGACGAGATGGAGGCCAGTTCCATGGTCCGCTCGATGGTCGCGCGGCTGGCGCAGGCGGACAGCATGACCGCCTTCCTGCGCGATGGTGCGCGCCAGGTGCGGGCGCTCACCGGCTTCGATCGGGTGATGGTCTATCGCTTTGCCGACAATGGCGATGGCGAGGTGGTGGCGGAGGCGCTGCGTCCCGGCATCGACAGTTTCTTCGGCCTGCATTATCCGGCCTCCGACATCCCGACGCAGGCGCGCGCGCTCTACATGCGCAACATCTTCCGGGTGATCGCCGACATCAACGCGCCGCCGGTGCCCGTTATCCCGGCGCTCGATCCCGCCGGCGCCGCGCTCGACATGTCGCTCTGCGTCACCCGCGCGGTGTCGCCGATCCATATCGAATATCTGCGCAACATGGGGGTGGGGGCTTCGCTCTCCATCTCGATCATCGTTGATGGCAAGCTGTGGGGCCTGTTCGCCTGCCACCATTATGCGCCGCGCCTGCCCAGCTTCGCGCAGCGCAGCGCCGCCGAACTGTTCGGCCAGATCTTCTCGATGATGCTGGAAGGGCGCGAGCGGGCGGAAACGGCGAGCTATGAGGGCAAGGCCCGCCAGGTCGCCGACCGGCTGCTCTCCGCCGTCGCGCAGGATCATGACCTGATGTCCAACGCCCGCTGGCTGGGCGACATCATCTTCGACACGATCCCCGCCGATGGCGTGGGCATCTATATCGACGGACAGATGACCCTGTCGGGCCTGACCCCGGACGAGCCGTCCTTCGCCGCGATCGTTTCGATGCTCAACCGCACCGCCGCCAGCCAGGTCTATACCACCGACAGCATCGCCCGCATCATGCCGGAAGCCCTGGCCCATGCCGATCGCGCCGCCGGCTTGCTCGCCATTCCGATCTCGCGCCGGCCGCGCGACTATGTCGTGCTGTTCCGTGCCGAACAGCTGCGTTCGGTTCGCTGGGCCGGCAAGCAGGACAAGCATATCGAATATGGCCCCAACGGCCCGCGCCTGACCCCGCGCAAGAGTTTCGAGGAATGGTCGGAACTGGTGAAGGGCACGGCCGTAGCCTTCATGCCGGCCGAACTGCGCGTCGCCGAAGCGCTGCGCACGGCGCTGCTGGAAGTCATCCTGCGCCTGTCCGATTCCGCTGACGAGGAACGGCAGCGCGCGCATGAGAAGCAGGAATTGCTGATCGCGGAACTCAACCACCGCGTCCGCAATATCCTCGCGCTGATCCGCGGCCTGATCTCCCAGACCCGCGACAGCGCCATGTCGGTCGACCAGTTCATCGGCACGCTGGAAAGCCGTGTCCATGCGCTGGCCCGTGCCCATGACCAGATCACCGCGGATCGCTGGGCGCCCGCGCGCCTCTATGACCTGATCGAGGTGGAGGCTGGCGCCTATCTCGGCGACCGGCGTGACCGGGTGAAGCTGACCGGTCCCAATGTGCTGCTGACCCCCGCCGCCTTCACCGTGCTGGCGCTCGTCATCCACGAACTGCTGACCAATGCGGCCAAATATGGGGCACTGTCGGACAATGGATCGGTCGCGATCGACTGGCATGTCGATGCCGAGGGCAGCCTGCTGCTCCACTGGCTGGAAAGCGGCGGCCCGGCGGTCGTCGCGCCCTCGCGTCGGGGCTTCGGCTCGACCGTGATCGAGCGTTCCATTCCCTATGATCTGGATGGCCGGGCGGAGGTCAATTATCGGCTGGCGGGGCTGGAGGCGCGCTTCTGTATTCCCTCCGCCCATGTCGCCTCGATCCTGCCCGACGTGGCCGGCACCGATCGCGCCAAGCCGGCGCCCGCTCCCTCGCCGCATCTGCTCAAGGGGCGGCAGATTTTGCTGGTCGAGGATAATATGATCATCGCCATGGATGGCGAGGATGCGCTGCGCGACCTCGGCGCGCAGGTGGTGACTGCCGCCAGCATCGGCCGCGCGCATGAGGCGATCACGCTCCATCCGGTCGACCTCGCCGTGCTGGACTTCAATCTGGGCAATGAAACCAGCCTGCCGATAGCCGACATGCTGGCGGAACGCGGCGTGCCCTTCCTCTTCGCCACCGGCTATGGCGACGGGCTCGACCTGCCGGATCGCTTCAGCGACGTTATCCTGCTCAAGAAGCCCTATTCGGGCGCGACCCTGGCCCAGGCGATCGCTCCGATGCTGGCCAGGGGCTGACCGGAAACAGTCGGTTTCCGCCTGGCGCGTTGCGCGGGCGGCGCCGACATCCGATCTAGGCGGGCATGAAACAGCCTGCCTTGTTCATCCCCCATGGCGGTGGTCCCTGCTTCTTCATGGACCCCACCGATCCCCAGCACCCGCACAGCGACGCCATGTGGCAGCCGATGCAGGATTATCTCGCCGGCCTGATCGCCGACCTGCCGGAACGGCCGCGCGCGATCCTGCTGGTGTCGGGTCATTGGGAAACGCCCGGATTCACTGTCCATGACGGCGCCCGGCCGCCCTTGCTGTTCGACTATTTCGGCTTCCCGCCGCATACCTATCAGCTCCGCTGGGACGCGCCGGGCGCACCCGCGCTTGCCGATCGCGCGGCCGAATTGCTGGAACAGGCCGGCTTTCCCACAGCGCGGGAATCCGAACGGGGCTGGGACCATGGCGTCTTCATTCCGATGAAGGTCGCGCTGCCCGATGCCGACATTCCGGTCGCCCAGCTGTCCTTGCGCCGCGATCTCGATCCGGCCGCTCATATCGCCGCCGGCCGCGCGCTGGCGCCGCTGCGCGATGAAGGCGTGCTGATCGTCGGATCGGGCATGAGCTTCCACAATCTGCGCGTGCGCGGGGCGATGGCGACGGCGCCTTCGCTCGAATGGGACGATGCGTTGCGCGATGCCGTGACCGATCCCGATCCCGCCCGTCGCGCGGAGCGTGTCGCTGCCTGGGATCATCTGCCCCATGCCCGCTTCGCCCATCCGCGCGAGGAACATCTGCTGCCGCTGATGGTGGCGCTGGGCGCTGGCGGCGAGGATGCCGCGATCTGTGCCCATCGCAGCACGGTGCTTGGCTGGACGGTGTCCGGCTATCGCTTCGGTTAAGGCCGATATTTACGGCTTGCGCAGCGCCGGCACGGTGCGCACCGCCTCGTCCGGCGTGATGCCGGGCGGCGGTGCGGCCTGGATCGGATTGTCGCCGGCCTGGTCCTCGCCGCGCATGATCCGGCCGGCGCGCTTGATCGCACCGCGCAGGCGGGGATAGACGCCGCAGCGACAGATATTGGTGATCGCCGCATCGATCTCCGCATCGGTCGGATCGTTGGTCCGCCGCAGCAATACCGACGCCGCCATGATGATGCCGGACATGCAGTAACCGCATTGCGAGACATTCTCGGCCGCGAACGCCTGTTGCAGCGGATGGCCGCGATCGGGCGACAGCGCCTCGATCGTCGTGACGAACCGGCCCTCGGTCTTGCCGATCGTCACCTGGCAGGACCGCACCGCCTCGCCGTCGATATCCACGGTACAGGCGCCGCAATCGCCCGTGCCGCAGCCATATTTGGTCCCCGTCAGGTTCGACGCGTCGCGCAGCGCCCACAGCAGGGGCGTCTCCGGGTCCATCCGATATTGCACCGGCCGGTCGTTGACGGTGAAGCGCGTCATGCCGCCTCTTCCTCCTCCACCTTGTGGTAGAGTACCTCGTTGCGGATATGGATGGTGCGCGACGCCAGGCGGATTTCCTGGATGAAGGTGCCGAAGGCGGCGGCCTGCAGCACCATCGCCAGGCTGAACAGGATCGCGACCGGCGTACCCAGATGGGCGTTGAACAGATTGCCCGCGAACAGCAGGATGACGACCAGACAGACCGCGCAGGCCGACGCCACCGACAGGAAGATCGCGCCATTGACCACGCTCATGCGCCGGTCGAGCACGCGAATCTCGCTCACCATCCGGTCATGCTCCTTGCCGCGCGTGCTCAACACCCATTCCTCGACCGCACGGGCGCGATCGATGATGCGGGCCAGCCGGCTGACGCAGACATTCAGGAACGCGCCGATACCGGCGAGCAGGAAGACGGGGGCAAGCGCCAGCTGGATCGTCTGGGCGACCTGGCTGACCTGCGGAAGGGGGATCATTGTCATTTCCTTCTCCCTATCAACCAGTGGACAAGGACAAAAGTGGCGATGCCTGCGAGAGGTGTAAGGAACAGGATGATCGCTGCCTGTCGTTTCCCGGCTGCGCATTGGGTGTCACCGGCATCAATATGACAATCGCCAATGACGAGCGCTACGAAGAGGACGAGCAATGCGCACATGACGGGCAATGCTGCGATACAGCCGCAGCGTCCGCCCGTCATGTCAGGTCTATAGGTCAGGCAGCGCCCTTGGACGAGGGCGTGTTGACGCCCATCGACTTGAGATACTGCTTGATGTTGCGCGCCGCCTGGCGGAGCCGCTGCTCATTCTCGACCATGGCGATGCGGACATAGCCTTCGCCATCCTCGCCATAGCCCACGCCCGGCGCGACCGCGACCTTGGCATGGGTCAGCAGCTGCTTGGAAAATTCCAGGCTCCCCATGTCCTTGAGCGCGGGCGGCAGCGGCGCCCAGGCGAACATCGACGCGCGCGGCGCGGGAATGTCCCATCCGGCGCGGGAAAAGCTCTCGACCATCACGTCGCGGCGCTTGTGATACAGCTCGCGATTCTTGGCGACGATGTCCTGCGGGCCGTTGAGCGCGGCGCAGGCGGCCGCCTGGATCGGCGTGAAGGCGCCATAGTCGAGATAGCTCTTCACCCGGCTCATCGCCGCGATCAGCTGCTTGTTGCCGACCGCAAAGCCGATACGCCAGCCGGCCATCGAATAGGTCTTGGACAGGGACGTGAACTCGATCGCGACATCCTTGGCGCCCGGCACCTGCAGGATGGAGGGCGTCGGGTTGCCGTCATAATAAAGCTCGGAATAGGCAAGGTCGCTCAGCACCCAGACCTTGTTCTCCTTCGCCCAGGCGACGAGCCGTTCGTAGAAGGCCAGGTCCACCGTCTCCGCCGTCGGGTTGGACGGATAATTGACCACCAGGATTGACGGGCGCGGCACGGTGAAGGCCATGGCGCGGTCGAGCGCGCGGAAATAATTCTCGTCCGGCGTCGTCGGCACCGATCGGATGGTGGCCCCTGCGATGATGAAGCCGAACATGTGGATCGGGTAGCTGGGGTTGGGGGCCAGCACCACGTCGCCCGGCGCGGTGATCGCGGTGGCGAGGCTGGCCAGCCCTTCCTTCGACCCCATGGTCACGACGACTTCGGTTTCCGGGTCGACATCGACGCCGAAACGGCGGCCATAATAATTGGCCTGCGCCTTGCGCAGGCCCGGAATCCCCTTGGACTGGGAATAGCCATGGGCGTCCGGCTTGCTCGCGACTTCGACCAGCTTGGCGATGACATGATCGGGCGGGGGCAGGTCGGGATTGCCCATGCCCAGGTCGATAATATCCTCTCCCGCGGCGCGGGCTGCGGCTCGCATCGCGTTCACTTCAGCGATGACATAGGGCGGCAGGCGCTTCATGCGGTAGAATTCTTCGGACATTATAGGGGCTTTCCTGAAAGCTCTCGGTAAGGAATAGTGCGTGGCACGCATTCGGCGTGTCACAATCTGGCTATAACCCGCCAGGCTGCGGCGCGCCAGTGAAAGCGGCTGATATCGGCAATGCCAGGAGGAGGAAGGTGGCCATGGAAACGCAGGATGTCCTGGAGCCCCATCTCCCGACCCTGGCGGAGATGCAGAAATGGACCCAGGTGCTGGGCCGCGCGCAGCAGTTGATGCTGGAGCAGGCGGCGGGCGCGACCGGCCGGGTGCTGCCCTTCGATCCCGAAACCGTCGCCCGCATCCAGACCAGCTTTGCCGATGAAGGGCTGGCGCTGTGGCAGCGCTTTCTCGATTCCGGCGGCCTGCTGCGCGACCAGCCCGATCCGCCGCCGGCCGACAGCCCGGCCGCGCGCAAGGACCGACGCTTTGCCGATCCCGCCTGGACGACCCATCCCTTCTACGACCTGATCCGGCAAAGCTATTTGCTGATCTCCGACTATCTGATGAACCTGGCCGATGCGGTCGACGGCGTCGATCCCAAGGCGAAGGCCAAGCTGCGCTTTGCCACCACCGGCATGCTCGATGCGATGGCGCCGTCCAACTTCCCGCTGATGAATCCGACGGTCGTGGAAAAGACGATCCAGAGCGGCGGCGAAAATCTGGTGAAGGGCCTCCAGCATATGCTGGCCGACATGGAGAAGGGCCAGCTTACCCATACTGACGGCACCCAGTTCGAACTGGGGCGCAACATCGCCGCGACGCCGGGCAAGGTGGTTCACGAAACCCCGCTCTACCAACTCATCCATTATGCGCCCTCGACGCCCAAGGTGCTGGCGACGCCGCTCATCATCTTCCCGCCCTGGATCAACCGCTTCTACATTCTCGATCTCTCGCCCGAAAAAAGCTTCGTCAAATGGGCGGTGGATCAGGGGATCAGCGTCTTCCTCGTCTCGTGGAAATCGGCCGACGCCTCGATGAAGGATATGGTCTGGGACGATTATATCCTGAACGGCCAGGTCGACGCGATCGATACGGTGCGCGACCTGCTGAACGTGCCGAGCGTCCATACCATCGGCTATTGCGTGGCCGGCACGACGCTGGCCGCCACGCTGGCGCTGCTGGCGGCGCGGGGCGAAGCGGACAAGGTGGCGAGCGCGACCTTCTTCACGGCGCAAGTGGATTTCAGCGCGGCCGGCGATCTCACCCTGTTCGTCGATGACGAGCAGATGAAGCTGGTCGACCGTCTCTCCTCCAGCGGCTTCCTCGACGGGCGCTACATGGCGGCGACCTTCAACCTGCTGCGCGGGCGCGACCTCATCTGGAACTATGTCGTCAACAACTATCTGCTCGGCATGGACTATCCGCCCTTCGACCTGCTCTACTGGAATGGCGACACGACCAACCTGCCGGCGCGCTGGCATCGCGACTATCTGACCCAGCTCTATCGCGACAATATGCTGGTGGTGCCCGGCGCGATCAGCGTCGCGGGCACGCCGATCGACCTGACGCAGATCCACACCCCCGCCTATGTCCAAGCCGGCAAGGAGGATCATATCGCCCCGCTCGAAAGCGTGTGGAAACTGACCGAGCATCTCGCCGGGCCGGTACGCTTCCTGCTGGCAGGCTCGGGCCATATCGCCGGCGTCATCAACCCGCCGGTCGCACAGAAATATCAATATTGGACCGCCGACGCGCCGCAGCCGACGCTGGATGATTTTGTTGCGGCTGCGCGCGAGACCAAGGGCAGCTGGTGGCCGGACTGGGCCGAATGGCTGCGCGGCATCGATTCGCGCGAGGTGGCTGTCCGCGGCGCGCGCAAGCCGGGCGGCGGCAAGCTTCGGGCAATAGAAGACGCGCCCGGACGTTACGTAAAAGCCCGGTAGAGGCGCGGATTTCAGCCATTCCCCATTGGCCGCCGATCAGTGCCAAGCCATCAATATGTCTGATTTGTTGCACTGCACAATGGGCTTGTAATCCTTTGGGATAAGGCTTATTGTGCAGTGCAACAAACGGAGGATGGTCGATGGCCGTTACCCCTAAGTCTGCGCGTGCCAAGCCGGTCGCGAAAAGCGGTTCCGCAACCTTGTCTGCCAGTGAGGCACTCAAGGCGGCTGAGTCCGCCCTGGGTGAGAAGCCCGCGCCCAAAAAGCCTGCCCCGCGCAAACCCGTCGCCAAGGCTGCTCCGGCAAAGGCGCCCGCGCCCAAGCCGGTAGCAAAGAAGCCGGCGTCGGTCGCTGCTGCTAAAGCCCCTGCTGCGGAACCGGCACCCGTTGCCGATCCGGTGGCGGTGGTCGCGGCGACGACGGCGGTGGATGCCGCACCCGAACCGATTGTTGAAGATGTTGAGGCGGTAGTGGCTCCGGAGCCTGTGTCCGCCCCGAAGACCAAAGCGAAGACGCTGCCTGCCACGGAAGGAACATTGATCATGAACGATATCCTCGAAACCGGTAAGAAGTTCGCCGAAGATACCAAGGCCAAGATGGAAACGGCCTATGCCGACCTGAATGAGAAGGCGAAGGCCGGTGTCGAAAAGTCGACCAAGGCGATGGAAGAGCTGAGCGACATCGCCAAGGGCAATGTCGAAGCGCTGGTGGAATCGGGCAAGATCGCGGCCAAGGGCTTCGAGACGCTGGGCCAGGAAGCCGTCGACTACAGCCGCAAGAGCTTCGAAAAGGCGACCGCCTCGATCAAGAGCTTCTCGACCGCCAAGACCCCGACCGAATTCTTCCAGCTGCAGAGCCAGTTCCTGTCGAGCAGCTTCGACGAATTCACCAAGGAAGCCGCCAAGAGCAGCGAAGCCTTCATGAAGCTGGCCGGCGACATCAGCCAGCCGCTGACCGCGCGCGTGACCCTGGTCACCGACAAGGTGAAGTCGCTCGCCGCCTGAGGCGGGCTGATTTCACAGCCGAATTCCCGGGCCGATATCCGGCCGGGATGACGAACAAGGGCGGTGCTCCGGTCGGAGCATCGCCTTTTTTCTCGCCGGGGAAACGTGGTTACGCAGCGATGGCATGCGGTCGGCCCCCTTGCCTTGGCAGGACAAATCGCCATATTCTTCTGCATCATGAACCATCTCTTCAACGCATCGGCAGGCGCGCCCTTCAGGGCCGGTCCGGATCAGGACGATACGGGCGACAATGACCCGAACATCGGCGTCGCCACGCGTACCCGCACCCGCACCAAGAAGCCGTCGCTCTACAAGGTGCTGATGCTGAACGACGATTACACCCCGATGGAGTTCGTCGTGCATGTCCTTCAGCATTTCTTCCGCATGGACATGGAGGAAGCGACGCGGGTGATGCTGCACGTCCATCAGCGCGGCGTCGGCGTGTGCGGCATCTTCAGCTATGAAGTGGCCGAGACCAAGGTGAACCAGGTGATGGATTTCGCCCGGCAGAACCAGCATCCGCTGCAATGCACGCTGGAAAAGGCCTGATATCATCGGGTAAGGGCGCGCGCTTAACCTTTTCTTGGTCAGTGTGGCGCTTCTATTTCAATCAATTACATGATTGAAATACAATGTTTTTTCAGACTTATTCGGCATGAATGGTCCCGCTAAACGAAGTGGGGACTTCCAGCATGACGACTATCAGCAGTTGCAACAGCATGACCATGCCGCCATCGCCGCGGATGTCGATGACCAATCGCATCGACGCCGCGGTGGAGGCCGGCTCCATATCGGAAGCGGATGGCGACGCGCTCGAAACCGCGCTCGATTCCATCGATTCCGCGCTCAGCACCTCCGCCAGTTCGGGCAGTTCACGGCTCGATCCGTCATCGATGAAGGATCGGATCGATTCCCTGATCGATGATCAGGTATCGGCCGGTACCCTGACCGAGGATCAGGCGGCGCAGTTGCAGAGCCTCTTCGCCCAGGGACCGGGCGGCGCGGGGGCGTCGTCCGATGGCGAAGACAGTATGAGCATCGACGGCCTGGCGGCCATGGACGGGATGCAGGGGCCGCAGGGCATGCGCGGCCCGCCGCCGCCGCGTCCGGCCGAGGACAGCAGCGATGACGACAGCAGCACCAGCGAGACGAGTTCGACCAGCGCCACCGATCAGCTGGATTCGATCATCGCCTTCCTCGAAAATCTCCGCTCCAGCCTCAGCCAGTCGCTCTATGGATCGACCAGCAGCGCCACGAGCAGCAGCAATAGCGGCCTGGTGGTCGACAGCCTCGCCTGACGACATGCCCTTCTGACGAGCGTGGGGGCGCGCAGGCATCCGGCCGGCACAATGGGCGATCGCGCGTGGCGCCGGCCGGATGAATTTTCACGATCTTGCCTTCGTTAATATCGGGGGCAGCATTTTGCCGCTAGAACGGCGGCGTGACGCAGGAGACGGCCCCTTTCATCCACGACCTTGCCGTGATCGGCGGCGGGGTGAACGGGTGCGGCATCGCGCGCGATGCAGCAGGGCGGGGTGCCAGCGTGCTGCTGCTCGAACGCGGCGACCTGGCGCAGGGCACCTCCTCGGCCTCGACCAAGCTCATCCATGGCGGGCTGCGCTATCTGGAGCATCGGGCCTTCGGCTTGGTCCGCGAATCCCTGGCCGAACGGGAACGGCTGTGGCGCATCGCGCCGCACATCATCCAGCCGATGCGCTTCGTCCTGCCCTGGGTCCAGGGGCTGCGGCCGCGCTGGCTGCTGCGCCTCGGCCTCTTCCTCTACGATCATATCGGTGGCCGCCGCGCCCTGTCGGCGACGGAGGCGATCGACCTGCGCCAGCATGTTGCTGGCGCGCCGCTGCGGGCGGGATTCGGCCCCGCCTATGTCTATTCGGACGGCTGGGTCGACGACGCGCGACTGGTCATCCTCAACGCCCGCGACGCCGCCGATCATGGCGCCGACATCCGCCCCCGCACGCAAGTGCTGCGGCTGGAGCAGGCTGGCGATCATTGGCGCATCCATGCGCGCGATGCTGCGGGCCAGGCACAGACCTTCCATGCGCGGGTCGTGGTCAATGCCACTGGTCCTGCCGTGCTCGATCTGCTGGATCGGGCCGATCGTCGCGCCGACCGGCTCATCCGGCTGGTGCGCGGATCGCATATCGTCGTGCCGCGCCTGTTCGACCATGGCATGGCCTATTTCTTCCAGCTGCCCGACGGCCGGATCTTCTTCGCCATCCCCTATCAGCATCTCTACACGCTGATCGGCACGACCGACCGCGATCATCAGGACGGCGTCGATCCGATCGCGGCCAGTGCCGAGGAAATCGCCTATCTGTGCGAGGGGACGAACCGCTATTTCGCCCGGTCGATCAGCCCCGCCGATGTCGTCTGGGCCTTTGCCGGCGTCCGGCCGCTGATCGACGATGGATCGGCCCGGCCGGAATCGGCGACGCGCGGCTATCATCTCGATCTTGATCGGGAGGAGGGCGCGCCGCCACTGCTCAGCATCTATGGCGGCAAGATCACCACCTATCGCCATCTCGCGGCCGATGCGATCGCCCTGCTGAAGCCGCTCGTGCCTGCGCTGGCGGGTGATGACTGGACGGCGGACGCGCCGCTCCCCGGCGGCGATTTCCCGATGACCGGCCTGGCCGATCTCGTCGCCGCTTTGGCGGGCGACTATCCTTTCCTCGATCTCGACACGGCTGAACGGATCGGCTGCGCCTATGGCACCCGTGCCCGCGACTGGCTGGGCGCGGCGCGCGACTGGTCGGACCTGGGCCGGGATTTCGGCCATGGTCTGACCGAAGCGGAACTCTGCTACCTGCTCGCGCGCGAATGGGCACAGACCAGCCAGGATATTCTCTGGCGTCGGACCAAATTGGGTCTGCGCTTCGACGCCGTGCAGCTGGCCGCGCTTGATGCCTGGCTTGAGGAGAGGGCATGACCGACCGCTATCTGCTGGTGTTGGACGAGGGGACGACCTCGACCCGTGCGATGCTCTATGCCCCCGATGGCCGTCGCATCGCGATGGCGCAGGCGGAACTGACCCAATATTATCCACAGCCCGGCTGGGTCGAGCATGACGCCGCCGAAATCTGGACCCGTACGCGCGATTGCGCACGCCAGATGGTAGAACGTGCGGGCGGCGCGGACCGGATCGCTGCCATCGGCATCACCAACCAGCGCGAAACGGTGGTTGCCTGGGACCGGCGCACCGGTGAACCACTGGCACCCGCCATCGTCTGGCAGGATCGGCGCACGGCGGCGCAATGCACGGCGCTGCGCGAAGCCGGCCATGAAGCGATGCTGCAACAGCGCACCGGTCTCGTCGTCGATCCCTATTTTTCCGCCAGCAAGATGCGCTGGCTGATCGATCATGTGCCGGCCGTGGCGCAGGCGGGGGACGCGCTGGCGCTCGGCACGATCGAAAGCTGGCTGGTATGGAAACTGACCGGCGGCCTGCATGTCAGCGACGCCAGCAATGCCAGCCGCACCCAGCTGGTGGCGCTCGACGGCACCGATTGGGATCCGGCGCTTTGCGACCTGTTCGGCGTGCCCCGCGTCGCATTGCCCGAAATCGTCGACAATGCCGGCGCCTTTGGCGACACGCTGGCAGAGCTGTTCGGCGGCGCTATCCCGATCCGCGGACTGGCGGGCGATCAGCAGGCGGCCAGCATCGGCCAGGCCTGCCTGACGCCGGGCGATGCCAAGGCGACCCTGGGCACCGGCGCCTTCATCCTCGCCAATATGGGTGCGCAGATGCCGGCCTCGCGCCATCGCCTGCTCGGCACTCTGCTCTACCGGATCGGCGACCAGCGCATCTATGCGCTGGAAGGATCGATCTTCATTGCCGGCAATCTCATCAAATGGCTGCGCGATCAGCTCGGCCTGATCGGATCGGCGGCGGAGACGGAGGCGCTGGCCCGCTCCGTGCCTGACAGCGGCGGCGTGCTGATGCTGCCGGCGCTGGCGGGGCTGGGCGCGCCGCACTGGCGGCCCGATGTGAACGGCGTCATCGCTGGCCTCACCCAGGGATCGACCCGCGCGCATATCGTCCGCGCCGCGCTCGAATCCCTCTCGCACCAATTGTCCGACCTCGCCACCGCCTTCGCCGCCGACGGCGCGCCCTGGCGCCAGTTGCGGATCGACGGTGGCATGAGCGCCAATGACTGGATCGCCCAGGATATCGCTGATATGCTTGATGTCAGTGTGGATCGTCCGGCGGATGTGGAAACCACGGCGCTGGGTGCGGCCATGCTGGCAGGGCTGGGGGCTAGATTGTTCCGCTCCCTGGACGAGGCCGCGACGATGGCAGGGAAGACGACTCGATTTGATCCGGCAATGCTGCCGCAGCCGCGCGATGCGCGACTGTCGGCATGGCACCGCCTGCGCGATCGGGCGCTGACCTCCTGACTCGGGCGATCTTCAGATTGACCGTAAAAATCGATCACCCAATCCGATTTAATCAGTTTTTCTGAAACTTCGCGGGGCCTTAGCCTGTTCTCATCCAAAGTTGAGGAGGACGATATGGTCGATAAGCCAGTGATGACGACGAGCGCGGGTGCGCCGATTGCCGATAACCAGAACAGCCTGAGCGCAGGCCCGCGCGGTCCGCTGTTGCTCCAGGATTATCAGCTGCTCGAAAAGCTGGCGCACCAGAATCGCGAACGCATCCCCGAACGTGTCGTCCATGCCAAGGGCTGGGGTGCCTATGGCACGCTGACGATCACCGGCGATATTTCCAAATATACCAAGGCGAAGGCGCTGCAGCCGGGCGCGCAGACGCCGATGATCCTGCGCTTCTCGACCGTGGCCGGCGAACTGGGCGCCGCCGATGCCGAGCGCGACGTGCGCGGCTTCGCGATGAAATTCTACACGCCCGAAGGCAATTGGGATCTGGTCGGCAACAACACGCCGGTCTTCTTCGTGCGCGATCCGCTGAAATTCCCCGATTTCATCCACACGCAGAAGCGCCACCCGCGCACCAATCTGCGCTCGCCCACGGCGATGTGGGACTTCTGGTCGCTGTCGCCGGAATCGCTGCACCAGGTGACGATCCTGATGTCGGATCGCGGCCTGCCGACCGATGTGCGCCACATCAACGGCTATGGCAGCCACACTTTCAGCTTCATCAACGACGCCGGCGAGCGTTTCTGGGTGAAGTTCCACTTCAAGACGATGCAGGGCCATCGCCACTGGACCAACGAGGAAGCGGCGGATGTCGTCGGCCGCACCCGCGAATCCACGCAGGAGGATCTGTTCGAGGCGATCGAGAAGGGCGACTTCCCCAAATGGAAGATGCAGGTCCAGATCATGCCGGAACTGGATGCGGACAAGACGCCCTATAATCCGTTCGATCTCACCAAGGTCTGGCCGCATGCCGATTATCCGCCGATCGACGTCGGCGTGCTGGAGCTGAACCGCAACGCCGACAATTATTTCGCGGAGATCGAGCAGGCCGCCTTCTCGCCGTCCAACATCGTGCCGGGCATCGGCTTCTCGCCCGACAAGATGCTCCAGGCGCGCATCTTCTCCTATGCCGACGCGCACCGGCATCGGATCGGCACCCATTATGAAGCGCTACCGGTCAACGCGCCCAAATGCCCGGTGCATCATTATCACAAGGATGGGGCGATGCGCTTCTTCCCGAACAACCCCAACCCGGCGGCCTATTATGAGCCCAACAGCTTTGGCGGCCCGGTCGAGGATCAGCGCTTCCTGGAGCCGCCGCTGAAGATTTCGGGCGATGCCGACCGCTATAATCATCGCGAAGGCAATGATGATTTCGGCCAGCCGCGCGCGCTGTTCAACCTGTTCGACGATGCGCAGAAGGCGCGTCTCTTCGCCAATATCGCCGCCGCCATGGGCGATATCCCGGACGAGATCGAGGAGCGCCAGTGCAAGCTCTTCGATCAGGTCCATCCCGACTATGGCGCAGGCGTGCGTCAGGCGCGAGCGACGATCAAGGATCGCAATCCGTCGATTTCGGCCCCGACCGATGCGCTGTTGGCTGACGCATCCAGTTGAATAGACTTGTAATATTGTAAAAACAGGCCCCGATGATGATCACCGGGGCCTGTTTTTATCTATTCGCTGTGAAATAGTCGGCGGCATAGGAATATATATTAACATTGTCCGCTTAACCCGGATGGGAACATGACGCGGCCCGCCCTTCGCCATATTTCCCTGAAAATGTCGGTATTTACCGGCCTGCTTTACTTTGCGGTCGCGTCGCTTGCTCTGCTGACCTCGCGATTCGAAGGCGGCTTGGCGTTCATCTGGGGCGCCAATGCCCTGCTGATGGCGGAACTGATGACCGCGCGCATGCGCGCCTGGCCGCGTCTCATCCTCTCCTGCATGGTCGCCAGCACGATCGCGACCGCGCTGTTCGGCATCGGCGCATTGGCGGCGGTGCCGATGGCGATCCTCAATGTCGGGGAGGCGCTGGTGGTCGCCTATATCTGCCGCCGGCTGGGCGTCGGGCGACAGATCGCCGCATCGATGCGCGAATTGTGCATCTTCATCTTCGCGCTGGCGGGCGTTGCCAATGTGCTTGCCGCTATCGGTGCCGGGCTGGTGGTCTCCATTTTGCTGGGTGGTGATTTTCCCCATATCTGGCTGCAATGGTATAGCGGCCATGTGCTGGGCGGCCTCATCTGCACGCCGCTGCTGCTGATCCTGCTGCAGGGCGAGGTGAGCCGCTGGGCGCGCCAGGCCCGGCCGATCGAGCGGCTGGAGGCGTTCGGCCTGCTGTCCGCCTTTGCCCTGTGCGCCTGGTGGATCTTCTATCGCGTCGATTATCCCATGCTGTTCGCCTCGCTCCTGCCGCTGGTGCTGATCGCCTTCCGCACCGGCTATGCAGGGTCGGCGGCGGCGATCGTCATCCTCGCCCTGATCGGCGGAACGGCGACCATGACCGGCCATGGACCGCTCCGGCTGGTCGCGGCCAGCATTCCCGAACGCATCCAGTTCTTCCAATTCTATCTGGCGCTCAGCTTCCTGCTGTCGGTTCCCGTGGCCGCCGAGCTCAACAGCCGTCGCCGCCTGATCCGCATGCTGCGCGACAGCGAGGCGCGCTATCGCGCCTTCGCCGAACATAGCGGCGACGGCGTGGTCAATCTCAGCATCGACGGCATCATCCAATATGTCTCGCCCTCGGCCGTCGACCAGATCGGCATTGATGCAGACAAACTGTTGGGCCAGGCCGCTGTCGATTTGATCGACCCGGAATATCGCCCCTTCGCGATCGTCACCCATCGCCGCGCGCTCGCCCATCCGGGGGAGGCGCATGCCGTCGAATTTCGCCCCAACCGGCCCGACAATGATTTCGACTGGTATGAGATGCTGGTCCGCGCCGTGCTGGACGAGCAGGGGCGGGCGATCGGCGTCATCAGCACGGTGCGCGACATTTCCCGCCACAAGGCGCGCCAGCGGGCGCTGCACCAGGCGGCGGCGCAGGATGCCCTGACCGGTGCCGACAGCCGCCGCGCATTGCAGGAAAAGCTGGACGACCAGATCGCCCGCGTCGCGGCCGGCGGGCAGGCCTGCCTGCTGCTGATCGACATCGACCATTTCAAGTCGGTCAATGACCGCCATGGCCATGCCGCCGGCGACCGGGTGTTGGTCGGCTTTGTCGAGCGGCTGCGCCAGGCGCTGCGTGGCACCGGCAGCGTCGGGCGCCTCGGCGGCGAGGAATTTGCCGTGCTGCTGCCCGATGTCGATCTGGAGCGCGCAGAACGCATCTGCGAGCATCTGCGCACCCGCGTCGGGGTGCGGCCTTTCCCGCTCGGCAATGGCGAGGATATCGCCATCACCTTCAGCGCGGGCCTTGTCGAACTGGACGGCTCGGCCAGCGCCGCGACCCTGATGGAAGCGGCGGACAAGGCGCTTTATGCCGCCAAGGGCAGCGGTCGCAACTGCCTGCGCTTCGCTGCCTGACGGTCCGGCGGAACGGGAACGTATTTCCTGCCGGAAAAATCGGTGATGTTATGTTGTAACTTATGCCGCTCTCGACTATGTAGCACGCACCATGCTGCTCAGCTTCCGTCACGCCCTGGAATCCGGACGCCTTGATCGCCTCGCGATGGCGCTTTCGGGGCTGTGCGTCGCCCATTGTTTCCTGACCGCAGTGGTGCTGGGCCTGCTGGCATCGGCCGGCGGTATTTTCGACAGCCCGATCTTCCATGAAGCGGGGCTGGCGCTTGCCATCCTGATGGGCGCGATCGCGCTCGGCCATGGCGCGCTCGTCCATCGTTTCATGATGCCCGCCGCGATCGGTTCGTTGGGCCTTGGCATCATGGCCGGCGCGCTGACCATGGATCATGGCTGGCAGGAAAGCGCCTATACGCTGCTTGGCGTCGCCATTCTTGCCCTCGGCCACGATCTCAACCACCGCGCCAGCCACTGACCGCCGGCGATTGTCGGGGACGGTTCTTCCCGCATCGATGACTACGAAAAAGGGGGCCTTTCGGCCCCCTTCGTCTTTTCGTCCTGTCCGCCCGATCAGGCGTCCTTGCGCTCGACGCGATGCTCGCCCTTGACCCAGCGCACGGTGCCGGTGCTGGCGCGCATCACCACGCTCTCGGTGGTCAGCTTGTCGCCCGGCAGATGCTTGACGCCCGCCAGCAGCGATCCGTCGGTCACGCCGGTCGCGGCAAAGATGCAGTCGCCCTTGGCCAGTTCCTTGAGGTCATAGACCTTGTCCAGGTCGGTGATGCCCCACTTGTAGGCGCGCTGCTTCTCGTCATCGTTGCGGAACAGCAGGCGGCCCTTGAACTGGCCACCCACGCAGCGCAGCGCGGCACAGGCCAGCACGCCCTCGGGCGCGCCGCCCGATCCCATATAGATGTCGATCGTGGTTTCGGGGTTGGTGGTCGCGATCACACCGGCAACGTCGCCGTCCGGGATCAGCATGATGCCGCAACCGATCGCGCGCAGTTCGGCGATCAGCTTCTCATGGCGCGGGCGATCCAGCACGCAGACGATGATTTCATGCGGATCGACGCCCTTGGCCTTGGCCACCGCCTCGACATTCTCCTTCACCGACTTGTTAAGGTCGATGATATTGTCGGGATAGCCAGGACCGACGGCGATCTTGTCCATATAGACGTCGGGTGCGTTGAGCAGGCCGCCTTCTTCCGAAATGGCCAGCACGGCCAGCGCATTGGGGCCGGCCTTGGCGGTGATGGTGGTGCCTTCCAGCGGATCGAGCGCGATGTCGATCTTGGGGCCCTTGCCGATCGCATTGCCGACCTTCTCGCCGATATAGAGCATCGGCGCCTCGTCGCGCTCGCCCTCGCCGATCACGACGGTGCCGTCCATATAGAGGTCGTTGAAGGCCAGGCGCATCGCCTCGACCGCAGCGGCGTCGGCGGCCTTCTCGTCGCCCCGACCGACCAGCTTGGATGCGGCGATTGCAGCCGCTTCGGTGACGCGCACCATTTCGAGTACCAAGACGCGATCGAGAATCGAACTAGCCTGCACCATAGCCACTCCTCTGCTGTAACTGATAGAGCAGGGCGATAGGATGTCCGCCTCTGCTTGTCGACCCAACTTGCCCGGCTCGCAAAGCTTTTCATAGTCGTGATGCCACGGATGGACGCGCCTTTGCCTTATATGCCATTCCGCAGCGTCCAGCCGCTGCCATCATCCCGCCATGTTCGACTGTTCAGATGTCGTCATGCGGTGGGTCTTGTCTTTCCCTCTTTTGCTGATCGGCATGCCGCCGGTGGCCGCGCAGGATATCGTGCGGGTGGATGAAGCGCCGCTCGCCCAGCGCACCGCGATGGAGCAATATCAGGCGCGCACCGCTGTCGTCCGACCCTGCGATCGCAGCGGCGGCGCTATCGTCGTCTGCGGCAGCCGGGCGGAGCGCAATGCGAAGGAAAGGCTGCCGCTGTCGCGCGAGCCGGTCGAGGGGCGCCCGCTTGCGGGCGATACGCCCCGCGCGTCCGCTGCGGCACCCAGGCAAGGCGCTTGCGGTGTCGTCGGCGGGCAGGGGACGGGCTGCGTCGGTGGTGGTGTGCCGATCCTGGGCGCTGCCATGCTGGCCGGCAAGGCCATCACCCATTTGCTGGACCCCGACGCCGACATGGCGCCACCGCCGCCCCTGCCGGATTCGGTCAAGGGCGCCGGCCAGCACTGATCCCACCGGTCCCGGCGCGATCAATCCAGAATATGCATGACCATCGGCGTGTCGAGCAGGCTGTCGGAGCCGGCCAGCCGCTCCAGCGTCTCGCGCACGCAGCGTTCCTCGCCGGCATGGGTGACGATCGCCACCAGCACGCCATCGGCCTGGTTGGCGCCGCGCTGGATCATGCTCTCGATCGAGACGCCGGCATCGCGGGTCGCGGCGGCAATCTCGGCCAGCACGCCGGGGCGATCCTGCACCTTGAAGCGCAGATAGGCGCGGCCGATCCGCTGGCCGGCGTCGGCCGGCTGTTGCGGGGTCAGGGCGGCGACCGGCATCGCCAGCGCATCGCCATATTCGTCGCGCGCCACGTCGATCAGGTCGGCAACCACGGCCGAAGCGGTCGGGCCGTCACCCGCGCCACGCCCCTGGAAGAAGAGGCGGCCGACGAAATTGCCCTCGGCCACAACGGCATTGAGTGAGCCGTCGACATGGGCCAGCGGATGGTCGAGCGGCACCAGCATCGGATGTACACGCTGGAACAGGCCTTCCGGGCCGTTCTCCGCCATGCCGACCAGGCGGATGCGGAAGCCCAGCGCCGCCGCCTCGGCAATGTCGGCGGCGATCACATGGCGGATGCCGGTGGTGGCGACATGGTCGAAGTCCAGTTCGGTGCCAAAGGCGAGGCTGGCGAGGATGGTCAGCTTGTGCGCGGCATCGACGCCGTCAATGTCGAAGCTCGGATCGGCCTCGGCATAGCCCAGCTCCTGGGCTTCCTTCAGCACCTCGTCAAAGCCTCGGCCTTCCTTCTCCATGGTGGTCAGGATGTAATTGCAGGTGCCGTTGAGGATGCCATAGACGCGGCTGATCTCGTTGGCGGCCGCGCCTTCGCGCATGCCCTTGATCACCGGGATGCCGCCGGCGACCGCCGCTTCATATTTGAGCGCCACGCCGGCCTTCTCGGCGCGGCTGGCAAGGTCCAGGCCATGATGGGCCAGCATCGCCTTGTTCGCGGTGACGAACGGCTTGCCGGCGGCCAGGCACTGGCGGGCGAGGGTGAGAGCCGGGCCATCGGCGCCGCCGATCAGTTCGACCACCACGTCGATATCGTCGCGGGTCGCCAGCGTCGTCATGTCGTCGACCCATTCATAGGGCGACAGGTCGACGCCGCGATCCTTGTTGCGGTCACGCGCGGAGATGGCGACGACCTGCACCGGACAACCGGCACGGCGGGCAATCAGGTCGCCATTGGTGTTGAGCAGGCGAATGACGCCGCCACCCACCGTTCCGAGGCCAACGAGCGCGACGCGCAGCGGGGCATGGCGGTGGAGATTGGTCATGGTGTTTCCTGGTCCTTCGCACTGTAAGAGCCGCGCTGATAGCGGCCCGAGCGCCGCTGTCCAAGGAAAAGCACAGCGGCGCCCGATTGAAAGATAAGTGCGTAGGGGGTCAGCTCGGCTTTCGATTGCGTGCGCAGCGACCGAGTGCGTTCAGGACGAACTGGTAATCGGCGCGGGCGGCTTCGGCGTCCTGCACTGCCAGGGTGCGGACCGACCGGGCCGGCAAAGTGGCCGGCAGGCTGCAGCTCAACCGATACCAGAGCAGGCTGCCGGGGGCAGGGGCGCGGGCGGCTTCGTCGACGATTTCGCCCAGCGCCACGGCCCAGCTGGGCTGTTGTCCGGGGCGGCGGATGATCGACAGCGACACCGGGTCGCCATTTTCGGTGCGCAGGAAAATCTGGGTCTCGCCTTCGCCTGCAATCGTGCCGGCAACATGGAAGGCGTCGCCCAGGCCGATGATTCGCGGTGCGGCATCGGGTGCGACCAGGGCGGATAGCACCGCCTTCACCCGTTCTACCTCGGCGGGGGTGGCGGCGATCTGCGCATCGCGCGCGATCAGCTGAATCTGGCCCGGACGCCCGCCCGGACGGGCGAATAGCAGCACCTGTGCCTTTTTCAGCTTGGGTATCTTGCCCTTCGAATCAAGGCGGGCGTCATAAAGATAGCCGACTGTCGGGCTTATGCCCCCTTCGCCGCGAATCAGTGCGGTCACTTCGGCCTCGACATAGACCCTGCGATAGCCTGCCGGGACGTCCGGAGCCTGTTCGGGCTTCAACGGGACGATGTTGCTAATGCGCACGTTGGCAACCAGCGGTGCCGCATCGGAAAGGTCGGCAATGTCGGCATAGGTCAATCCGGCGGCAACCGTCGATGATTGCGCTGTCATCGAATTTGTCTGAGAAAATGCCGGAAAAACGGCGGTATATGAGGCCGAAATGAGGCACAGCGAGGCGAGTGTCTTCATGGCGATGGTGGATTTCTTCTGCATCTTCGTCCTATGCTGTCAGCCCGTGGCAGGGATGTCACAGGCAAGTCATTCCGGTGTGTGATGGTAAACGCAAGCCGGTAGTTCGATAAAGCGTTTGCGTGCCACGATGCGCCGCGATAGGAGTTCGCACGGTAGCAAATGGACGGATAAGGGCCAAAGGTGGTCGGGGATACCCCCGGGCAGCTCGGGCCGTTTTTGGCTGATTTGTACAACCCACTGGTAAGATGAGTTAAGGAGTGTCGTTGCCGAATGGCCTATGCTGACCACTCGCAAGGATCGAGTCGCACGATATCGATCGTCATCGTCGCCCTGATTCACGCTGTTCTCGGCTATGCCTTCGTCACCGGTCTTGGCATGAAATATGTCAAAAAGGCGGCGGAACAGCTGAACGTGATCGACGTGAAGGAGGAGCCCCCGCCACCTGACGAGGAGCCGCCGCCGCCGCCGCCGGACAAGCCGATTGAGCCTCCGCCGGTCGTCGCGCCGCCGCCGATCGTCCAGACCCCGGCCCCCGCGCCGCCGATCCAGACGGTTCGGACGCCGCCGCCGGTGTTCAATGAGGTTCCGGTGCCCGCACCGCCGCCGGCCCCGCCGCCGCCGCCCGCTGCAAAGCAGGCTGCAAAGGGCGTGTCGCCGCGTGGCAATCCGGGTTCCTGGGCAACCACGGAAGACTATCCTTCGCGCGCTCTGCGTGAAGAAAAGCAGGGGACCACTGGTTTCCGTCTTGAAGTGGGCGCCGATGGCCGTGTCACGAGCTGCACCGTTACGCAGTCGAGTGGCTCGCCTGAACTGGACGACGCAACTTGTAAGCTGGTTTCCCGCCGCGCGCGCTTTAGCCCCGCGGAAGATGACCAGGGTAACAAGATCCCGTCGACCTACGCGAACCGCATTCAGTGGCGGATCCCGCAGTAATTTAAACGGGAGGGCAGGCGCCCGGCGCCGCTCTCCCCTTTCACGATCCTTTTGAGAGGGAAGTCTTGAACATGTTGATGTATCTCGCAGCCGCGGCGCCCAAGCCGGAAAACCCGTACGGCCTGATGGAAGCCCTGGAGCAGGGCGGCACCATTGCCTGGACCGTCTTCATCATCCTGTGCGCCATGTCGGTCGGCACTTTCTACATCCTGTTCACCAAGCTGATCGAACAGCAGAAGGTGATCAGCCAGGGCAAGAAGATCCGTGCGACCTTCTGGCGCGCCGCTTCGCTGAAGGAAGCTTCGGCCAAGCTCGAAAAGAACTCGGCCTACAAGCAGATCGTCGATGACGGCATCAAGGCTCAGGAAGAGCATGGTAAGCTGAAGGATCCGGTCGAAGCACATGACTGGCTGCACGGCTCGCTGGCTCGCTCGGAAGCCGCGATCAACTCGTCGCTCGGTGGCGGCCTGGCGTTCCTCGCCACCGTCGGTTCGACCTCGCCGTTCATCGGTCTGTTCGGTACCGTTATCGGCATCTACCGCGCTCTGATCAAGATCGGTGCTGCCGGTCAGGCCTCGATCGACGCCGTTGCCGGCCCGGTCGGTGAAGCTCTGATCATGACCGCGCTGGGTCTGGCCGTGGCCGTTCCCGCCGTTCTGGCCTACAACTTCCTGCAGCGCCGCAACAAGGCGATCTCGGAACAGCTGAACGGCTTCACCGTCGACCTGCTGGCCTACCTGGTTTCGGACGGCGCCGTGAAGCCGACCGTTGCTGCCGCTCCGGCCGCTGCTGCTGCCAAGCCGGCTGCTGCGCCGACCAAGGCCTAATCGCCTTAAGACGCCGGTTCGGGCGCCGGGTGGCGGCTGCGACCACCCGGCCCCTGCCGGACAGGGGCCCCGGTTAACGGGGCACCTACGACACCAAGGTTAGGATTGTATCAATGGCAATGAGTGTTGGCTCCGACGGCGGTGACGACAAGCCGATGTCCGACATCAACACGACGCCGCTCGTCGACGTCATGCTGGTGTTGCTCATCATCTTTCTCATCGCGGTCCCGGTCGTCGTCCAGACGGTCGATCTGCAACTTCCCAAGGTGGCGTTCGAGCCGACCACGACGAAACCCGAAAATGTTTCCTTGTCGGTCACCTCGGCGCCCGACGGCAGCTGTGCGGTTTACTGGAACCTGACCAAGGTCAGCTCCGACGAACTGCTCGATCGCGCCGTCGCCAAGCTGGAAGCGGACATCAAGAAGGCTGGTGGTGTTGAAAATCTGACGCCCGAGGATCTGCCCGAAGTGCATATCCGCGGCGACATCAATACCCCCTATCGTTGCATCGGCGGCACCATCTACACGATGCAGCGCGCCGGTTTCCCGAAGGTGGGCTTCATCTCCGAACCGGAACCCGGTTCGACGACGACCCGCCTCTGATCGGCCGCATAAGGAGAATTCGTTATGGCCATGAGCATGGGCTCCGATGATGGTGAGCCGATGGTGGAAATGAACACGACGCCGTTGATCGACGTCATGCTCGTTCTCCTCATCATGTTCATCATCACCATTCCGATCCAGACCCACGCGGTTAAGATCGATCTGCCGCAGAGCGCGCCTCCGAGCGACAATGTGGTCGACCCTGTCAAGAACAAGGTCGCGATCGATGCCGGCGGTGTGATCAGCTGGAACGGTGCGCCGATCGACCTGCTGACCCTGCGTCAGTATCTGCAGCAGTCGCTGCGTCTGCCCGTCGAGCCGGAACTGCAGTTCCAGCCGAACGCGCAGACCCGCTACGTCGTCGTTGACGAGGTGCTGGCGGAGATCAAGCGCGCGGGCGTGACCAAGCTGGGTTTCGTCGGCAACGAGCAGTATAGCTCGTTCTGATCCCTGATCGTCCGGGGCTTGTCGGTCTCAGACTTCCCGTCTCCGACCCATCGGACGATCAATCGGACCACAGACCAGGGGCTGCTTCGGCAGCCCCTTTTTTGTGCCCGTCCGTCTCCCGCTTAACATTTCCCTTACCTTCCTGCGCGATGCTGAAGGGGAATGGGTGGATGTGGACCATGGGCGCTGAACGACTGACCGAATTGGAACGCAGGGGCCGGCTTGCCGAACGGCGCGACGTTGTGATCAGCGTCAAGGTGCGGCGTCCGGGCGAAACCTGGTTCACCAGCAATATCGCCGATATGTCGCTCACCGGCTTTCGCCTGCACAGTTTCATGAAGCTCACCGTCGGCAGCGAGCTGTGGATCATGCTGCCGGGTTTCGAGGGGCGCCGCGCCCGCGTCCAATGGGTGCGCGCGCATGAATCGGGCTGCACCTTCGAGCGCCCGCTCCATCCCGCCATCTTCGATTATATCGTCCAGCGCTGCCTCGCGGGTCGCTGACCGCGCGTCCGGCGGGACGGCGGTTCAGCCGTTCAGCTGGTCCTGGAATTGCAGACTGGCCAGTCGCGCATAAAGGCCGCCCAGCGCCACCAGCGTCGCATGGTCGCCCTGTTCCACGATCCGTCCCCGATCCAGCACGATGATCCGGTCGGCGGCCCGCACGGTCGCCAGCCGATGGGCGATGACGATCGTCGTGCGCCCCTGCATCAGCCGGTCGAGCGCATCCTTGACCAGTTGCTCCGATTCCGCGTCCAGCGCCGACGTTGCCTCGTCCAGCAGCAGGATCGGCGCATCGCGCAGCAGCGCGCGGGCGATCGACACGCGCTGGCGCTGCCCACCCGACAGCCGTGCGCCGCCTTCGCCCAGATGGCTGTCCAGCCCCTGGGGCAGGGCGCGCAGAAAGGCCTCGGCATTGGCCGCCCGCGCCGCTGCCCATATCTCCTCGTCGCTCGCATCCCATTTGCCGTAGCGCAGATTGTCGCGGGCAGACGCGGCGAAGATCACGCTGTCCTGCGGCACCATCGCCATTGCGGCGCGCAGCGCGGCCGGATCGGCGGCCGGCAGTGGCACATCGTTCAGCCGCACTTCGCCCTGATCGGGATCATAGAAGCGCAGCGCCAGCTGGATCAGCGTCGACTTGCCGGCGCCCGAAGGCCCGACCACCGCCACCGTCTCGCCCGGCGCAATGTCGATCGTGACGCCGTTCAGCGCCGCCTGGTCGGGGCGGGTGGGATAATGGAAATGGACATTGTCGAAGCGCAGCCGCGCGCCTTGCGGCAGCGTCGGGATCGCGACCGGCGCCGTCGGTGCGGCGATCGCCGGCTCGGCCGCCATCAACTCGTCCAGCCGGCTCGCCGCCCCGGCGCCGCGCAACAGGTCGCCCCAGCTTTCCGACAGTGATCCGAACGCGCCGGCCACCAGCCCGCCGGTCAGCACGAAGGCGGCGATGCTGCCACCCGACAGGCGCCCGGCGGCGACGTCGATCGCGCCCAGCCACAACACGCCGGTGATCGATCCGAACACCAGGGCAAAGGCGATGGCGGTCATCACCGCGCGCAGCAATATGCGCTGCCGGGCGGTGGCAAAGCCGCTCGCGACGGTCGCGTCGAACCGGGCCGCCTCGCGCCCTTCCTGGCCAAAGCCCTGGACGATCTTCATCGCGCCCAGCACCTCGGTGGTTACTCTGCCGACGACGTCTTCAGATCAGACCTTGGTGTCAGCAGCTCCCTTACAACATAGAACGGCTAGTTACGAGAAAACCACATTTAAGTCTACACGAAAGTCAGAACAACGTATGAATTAACATTT
>NZ_QLJK01000019.1:0-114029 GCF_003950715.1 Sphingomonas sp. S-NIH.Pt3_0716
CTGCCGACCTTCTCGGGACCGGCCGCCTTGGCCGAACCGCCACCGCCCAGCGCAAGCGCCTTCTTGGCCTCGGCCAGTTCCCGCTCCAGCTTGCGGCTCTGCTCCACCAGCGCGGCGATGCGCGCGGGCACCTCTTCCGGCGTGGTCTTGAGCGCGGCTGCGGTCTGGCGCAGCTTCTCGTCACGCTCGACCAGCCACAGGCGCGCAGCCTCGCCGGTCAGCGCCTCAATCCGGCGCACGCCCGAAGACACGGCGCTTTCCGACACGATCTTGAACAGAGCAATGTCGCCCAGCGCGCGGACATGGGTGCCGCCGCACAGTTCGACCGAATAGCTATGCTCATCTCCCTTACCCATGGAGAGGACGCGGACTTCATCGCCATATTTCTCGCCGAACAGCGCCATTGCGCCGGCGGCGATCGCGTCGTCCGGCGTCATCAGCCGGGTCATGACCTCGTCATTATGACGGATCTGCGCGTTCACATCGGCCTCGACCTTGGCGATCTGCGCCTGGGTCAGCGCCTCGGGATGCGAGAAGTCGAAGCGCAGGCGGTCGGCCGCGACCATGCTGCCCTTCTGGGTGACATGGCCGCCCAGTTCCTTGCGCAGCGCGGCATGGAGCAGGTGGGTGGCGCTGTGATTGGCGCGGATGCGATCGCGACGCTCGACATCCACCGTCAGGTTGACGGTATCGCCAACCTTGACGCTGCCCGTGCTGATCGTCGCCTGATGCGCATGCAGGCGGCCGAGCGGCTTGGACGTATCGGCAACCTCGGCCACCAGGCCGCCCAGCGTGGTGATCGTGCCGGCGTCGCCATTCTGGCCGCCGCTCTCGCCATAGAAGGGCGTCTGGTTGGTGATGATCGTCACCTTGTCGCCGGCCGACGCCGCATCGACGCGCGCGCCATCCTTGATGATGGCCAGCACTTCGCCCTCGCCCTTGGTCGAGGCGTAGCCGATGAACTCGGTGCTGCCGAGCGTTTCGGCGATGTCGTACCAGATCTCGTCCGACGCCTTCTCGCCCGATCCCTTCCAGGCGGCGCGCGCGGCGGCCTTCTGCTCGGCCATGGCGGCATCGAAGCCAGCCCGGTCGACAGACAGGCCCTGGGTGCGCAGCGCATCCTCGGTCAGGTCATAGGGGAAGCCATAGGTGTCATAGAGCTTGAACGCGGTCTCGCCCGGCAGAGTCGCGCCCTCCGCCAGATCGGCGGTCGCCTCGTCCAGCAGCTTGAGGCCGTTTTCCAGCGTCTTGCGGAACCGGGTCTCCTCGCGCAGCAGCGTTTCCTCGATCAGCGGCTGGGCGCGGACCAGTTCGGGATAGGCGCCGCCCATTTCCGACACCAGGCTCGACACCAGGCGATACATCAGCGGATCCTTGGCACCGATGATGTGCGCGTGGCGCATGGCACGGCGCATGATCCGGCGCAGCACATAGCCACGGCCTTCATTCGCCGGCAGCACGCCATCGGCGATCAGGAAGCTGGTCGAGCGCAGATGGTCGGCGATGACGCGGTGGCTGGCCTGGAATTCGCCGTCGGTCGCGGTGCGGGTCAGCGCCCCGCTCTCTGCGATCAGCGCCTTGAACGTGTCGATGTCATAATTGTTGTGGACGCCCTGCATCACTGCGGCGATGCGCTCCAGCCCCATGCCGGTGTCGATCGAGGGCTTGGGCAGTTCCGAAACAATCTCGTTGGCTTCCTGCTCATATTGCATGAAGACCAGGTTCCAGATCTCGACGAAGCGGTCGCCATCCTCTTCCGGGCTACCGGGAGGGCCACCCCAGATATGGTCGCCATGGTCGTAGAAGATTTCCGAGCAGGGACCGCACGGGCCGCTGTCGCCCATCGCCCAGAAATTATCCTTGGTCGGGATGCGGATGATCTTGTGATCGGGCAGGCCCGCGATCTTCTTCCACAGGTCGAACGCCTCGTCGTCCGTGTGATAGACGGTCGTCGTCAGCTTTTCCGCGGGCAGGCCCCATTCCTTGGTCAGCAGGGTCCAGGCATGATGGATCGCCTGTTCCTTGAAATAGTCGCCGAAGCTGAAATTGCCCAGCATTTCAAAGAAGGTGTGGTGGCGCGCGGTATAGCCGACATTGTCCAGATCGTTGTGCTTGCCGCCGGCGCGGACCGACTTCTGGCTCGACGTCGCGGTCTTGTAGGGGCGCGTTTCCAGACCCGTGAAGACATTCTTGAACGGCACCATGCCGGCGTTCACGAACATCAGCGTCGGGTCGTTGTGCGGCACCAGCGGCGCGGACGGAACGATGGTGTGGCCATTGGCCCCGAAATAATCGAGGAAGCTGCGGCGAATGTCGTTGGTCGAGGTCATGCGCGCGATTTAGTGGGAAGCGGCCCGCCGCACAAGCGGGGGATTTGGTCTATTCCTCCCCGGCACGGGGAGGTGGCGGCGCGAAGCGCCGACGGAGGGGTATCGGCGGGCAGTCGGAGACTGTTAGTCACGCGAAGCGCTCATGGCGCCTGCCCCTCCACCACGCCCTTCCGGGCGCGGTCCCCATCCCCGTTCCTGGGAGGAATTACCCCATCGGCTCCTCAATCGACACCGGCGGTCTGGAGAACCATTGCGGCCCCTGTGCGGTCATGTGGAAGCAATCTTCCATGCGCACGCCCATCGCGCCGGGCAGGTAGAGGCCCGGTTCGTTGGAAAAGCACATGCCGACGTCCAGCTTCGTCGTTTCGCCATGGACGAGGTTGACCGGCTCATGCCCCTCCATGCCGATGCCATGGCCGGTGCGGTGGGACAGGCCGGGCAGCTTGTAGCCGGGGCCATAGCCCAGTTTCTCATAATAAGCGCGGACCGCATCGTCGACCGTGCCGGCCGCCACGCCCAGCTTCGCCGCCCGGATCGCGACCTGCTGCCCCTGCGCTACCTCGCCCCAGACCTTGCGCTGCTGCGCCGTAGGCGCCGCGCCGTAGACGAAAGTGCGACTGATGTCGGACTGATAATCCTCGACCGTGCAGCCGCAATCCATCAGCACCACCTCGCCCGCCCGCACCGACTGCGGCTTGCCCGAGCCATGCGGATAGGCGGCCGCTTCGCCGAGCAGGATCAGGTTGAACTCGCCCTTGCCGCCCAGCGCACTGGTCGCGGCCGTCATCAGCGCGCCGATATCGGCAGGGGTCATGCCCGCCTTCACCTGCGGATGGGTCCAGCGATAGGCGCCCATGGTGACATCCGCCGCCTTCTGCATCAGCGCGATCTCGGCCGCCGTCTTGCGCATGCGGATGGCGCGAGTGACGGGGTCTTTCACCAAAGTCGCGGCGGGCAGCGCAGCCTTCAGCCCATCGACCGCGAAATAGCGGACCGTCTCCTCGATGCCGATCCGCCCCTTGTCCAGGCCCCGCGCCTTCAGATAATCGGCGATCGGCGCATAGGGGCTTTCATGCTCCTGCCAGACGCGGACCTCGGCCGGAATGGCGAGCGATTCGTCGATCGAGGGCTTCTCGAAAAAGGGACAGACAACCAGAGGCGTGCCGCTGGCCGGAATGACCAGCGCGGTCAGCCGCTCGGAACGCCACCAGCGAATGCCGCTATAATAAATGAGGCTCGCGCCCGGCTCGACCAGCAGCGCGTCGATGCCCTGCGCCTGCATCATCTTCTGCGCCCGCGCCAGCCGGTCGGCGCGCTCGGCCTTGCCGATCGGGGTGACGTCGCGCGTGATCGACTGAAGCGCTTCGACCGCCTTTTCCTGCGCGAACAGGCGCGGACTGACCAGCGCGGTGGCGACCCCGGCGGCGGCATAGCGAAGCAAGGTGCGGCGATCAGGCGTAAGCATAATGTCCCCCGGTGCGCAGCGCAGCCTGATAGGCGGGCCGCGCCTGTATTCTCTCCAGCCACCCGATCAGATGCGGACGCGATTCGTCAAGCCCGCCGCGCGCCCGCGACGCCTCGATCGGAAAGCTCATCATCATGTCGGCAGCGGAGAAGTCCGGTCCGGCAAAATAGGGGCGGCTTGCCAGTTCGCTTTCCAGCCAGTCGAGATGATCGTCCAGCATCCCCTGAACCGTCGGCCGCGCCGGTCGGCCAAGCAGGCCCAGCTTGCCGACCACCAGCAGGGCCAGCAGCGGCGGCATCATCGATCCTTCGGCATAATGGAGAAACTGGCGCCAGCGGATCGCGCCCTCCGCCTCGGTCGGCGCGCCGAAGCGACCACCGGCCCGCGCGACCAGATATTCCATGATCGCCCCGGTCTCGATCAGCCGATGGCCATCCACCTCCACCACCGGCGACCGGCCAAGCGGATGGACGGCGCGCAGGGCAGCGGGCGCGCGCATCGTCTTGCGGTCCCGCTCATAGCGGCGCACGTCATAAGCCTCGCCCAGTTCCTCGAGCAGCCACAGGATGCGCTGCGAACGACTATTGTTCAGATGATGGACGATGATGGTCATGGCGCCTCTCCCATGCTGCGACCCAATCAGGGCTAACGCAGCATGGGAAAGAGTGACAGCGAAGTTTACGCTATCTCGAGGACTTCCTCCGCCTTGGCACGGGCGCGATAGGCGTGCAGCAGCGGCTCGGTATAGCCATTGGGCTGCGCGACACCCTCGAACACCAGGGCGCGCGCCGCCTGGAAGGCCAGGCTCTCGCCCTCCCGCCCGCTCATCGGCTGATAGAGCGGATCGGCTTCATTCTGCGCATCGACCTTGGCCGCCATGCGGGTCAGCGCGGCATCGACCTGTTCCGCGGTGCAGACGCCGTGCAGCAGCCAGTTGGCCATATGCTGCGAGGAAATGCGCAAGGTCGCGCGATCCTCCATCAGGCCGACATCATGGATATCGGGCACCTTGGAACAGCCGACGCCCTGGTCGATCCAGCGGACGACATAGCCCAATATGCCCTGCGCATTATTGTCCAGTTCCTGCGCGATCTCTTCGTCGGAGAAATTGCGGCCGACCGCGACGGGAATGGTCAGCAACTTGTCGAGCGACGCAATGCCCTCGCCCTTGCGTTCTTCCTGACGGGCGAAGACGTCGACGCGGTGATAATGGGTCGCGTGCAGCGTCGCCGCCGTCGGGGACGGAACCCAGGCGGTGTTGGCGCCGCTCTTGGGATGGCCGATCTTCTGCTCCAGCATGTCGGCCATGCGATCGGGCGCCGCCCACATGCCCTTGCCGATCTGCGCCCGGCCCGACAGGCCGCAGGCGAGGCCGATCTGGACGTTGCGGTCTTCATAGGCCGTGATCCAGTCGCTCGCCTTCATCTCGCCCTTGCGGATCATCGGCCCGGCCTGCATGGACGTGTGCATCTCGTCCCCGGTGCGGTCCAGGAAGCCGGTATTGATGAAGACGATCCGGTCGCGGACGGCATGGATGCAGGCCGCCAGATTGGCCGATGTGCGCCGCTCCTCATCCATCACCCCGACCTTGATCGTGTGGCGCGCCATGCCCAGCATATCCTCGATCGCGTCGAACAGGCGGTTGGTGAAGGCCGCTTCCTGCGGCCCGTGCATCTTGGGCTTGACGATATAGACGCTGCCCGCGCGGCTGTTGCCATCCGCCTTGGCCAGATCATGCAGCGCAATCAGGCTGGTGACGATGCCGTCGATGATCCCCTCGGGCGCGTCCTGCCCATCGGGCAGCGCGATCGCCGGCGTGGTCATCAGATGACCGACATTGCGGACGAACAACAGGCTGCGGCCCGGCAGCGTGAAGGCACTGCCATCGGGCGCAGCATAAGCGCGATCGGGATTGAGCGCGCGGGTCATCTGCCGCCCGCCCTTCTCGAACGTCTCGGTCAGGTCGCCCTGCATCAGCCCCAGCCAGTTGGCATAGGCGGTGACCTTGTCCGCCGCATCGACCGCCGCGACCGAATCCTCCAGGTCGCAGATGGTGGTCAGCGCGGATTCCAGGATGACGTCGGATATGCCCGCCGGATCGGTCGCGCCGATCGGATGCGCGGTATCGAAGACGACCTCGATATGCAGGCCATTATGGCGGAACAACCTGCCCTTCGCACTCGTGCCGACAAACTGCGCCGGATCGGCCAGGACGATTTCCTCGCCCGCCAGATCGGCCCAGCTTCCCATAGCCAGTGGAACGGCATCGTCCAGAAACGCCTTGGCCCAGGCGATGACCTGCGCCCCGCGCGCCGCGTCATAGCCCTTGCCCGAAGCCGCGCCCGCAATGGCATCCGTGCCATAGAGCGCATCATACAGGCTGCCCCAGCGCGCATTGGCGGCGTTCAGCAGGAAACGGGCGTTGAGGATCGGGACGACCAGTTGCGGCCCGGCCATGCGGGCGACTTCGGCATCGACATTCTTGCTGCCGATCCCGAACGGCGCCGGTTCCTCGACCAGATAGCCGATCTCGCGCAGGAAAGCCTGATAGGCGGCGGCATTATGCGCCTGTCCCCGGCGCACCTGATGCCAGGCATCGATCTGCGTCTGCAGCTCATCGCGTGTGCGCAGCAGCGCCGCATTGTCGGGGGTGAAGCGCGCCAATATGTCGGCAGTGCCCGCCCAGAAGGCGTCGGCATCAATGCCCGTGCCCGGCAGCGCGCGCTGCTCGATGAAGTCGGCCAGCGTTTGCGCAACCTTCAGGCCGGCGCGTTCGATCATGCGGTCGGTCATGCAATCCACTCCTTGCTATGCCGTTCTTTTACGCCTTTCCAATTATGCCGTGTAGACGCTATTATTCGAATAGAGACTTTCCTGTGGTGAACGAATATGATGGACCCGGACCATGAATTGTTCGTGAGCATCGTTGATGAAGGCGGGCTGGCGGCCGCTGGACGGCGGCTCCACATCTCGCCCGCAATGATGTCCAAGCGGCTGGCCCGGCTGGAGGACAGGCTGGGCGCCCGGCTGATCCACCGCACCACCCGCCGGCTCGCGCTGACCCCGGCGGGCGAGCGGCTCCATGGCGACCTGCGCGCGATCCTCGCCTCTCTCGACGAAGCCGAACGTCGCGTGTCGGGCGTGTCGGCGATTGCGTCCGGCCCGCTGCGAATCACCGCCCCGACCTCCTTTGGCCGCATGCATCTTGCCCCCTATCTCCAGCCTTTCCTGGACGATCATCCGCGCATCGACCTGCGGCTCGACCTGTCCGACGACTATGTCGACCTGATCGAAAGCCGGGCGGACCTGGCCATCCGCATCGCCGCCGATCCGGGCGCCGGCCTCACCGCCCGGCAGCTGGCGCCCAATCGGCGCATCCTGTGCGCCGCACCCGCCTATCTCGACCGCTTCGGCACGCCGCGCCGCATCGCCGACCTCAAGCAGCACCGCCTGCTCGCCGCCGATGGCCAGTTGCCCTGGCGCCTGATCGGTCCCAAGGGGCCGGTCGCGATCGACGGTCACAGCCATATCCGCACCAACAGCAGCGAAGTCGTGCGCGAACTGGCGTTGTCGGGCAGCGGCATCGCGCTGCGTTCGCTGTGGGACATCAGCGACGCGCTGGCGCAGGGCGACGTGCGCCAGATCCTGCCCGATCATGAAGGGTCGAGCGACGTCGCCCTCTATGCCGTGCAACTGCCACAGGCCAATCCGCCGCTGGCCATAACCGCCTTCGTCGACTTTCTTGCTGCGCAATATGCCCTTGCGCCGCCGTGGGAGTCGCGGACGGACCGCACTGGCTTGCCCTAGCGGAACACAGTCTCTAAGGCGCATCGCATGGACGATAACACCCGCCGCGCCGCCCTAGACTATCACCGCCTTCCCCAGCCCGGTAAGCTCGCGATCGAGCCGACCAAGCGCATGGTGAACCAGCGCGATCTGGCGCTGGCCTATTCGCCGGGGGTGGCCGCCCCTTGCGAGGAGATCGCTGCCGATCCCGCCAAGGCGCTGGACTATACCGCGCGCGGCAATCTGGTCGCGGTCATCTCCAACGGCACCGCCGTCCTCGGCCTCGGCGCGATCGGCGCGCTGGCGTCGAAGCCGGTGATGGAGGGCAAGGCCGTCCTCTTCAAGAAGTTCGCCGACATCGACGTGTTCGACATCGAAGTCGACACCACCGACACGGACAAGTTCGTCGAAGCCGTCGCCCTGCTGGAGCCGACCTTTGGCGGCATCAATCTGGAAGACATCAAGGCGCCCGAATGTTTCGAGATCGAACGGCGCCTGAAGGAACGGATGAACATTCCGGTCTTCCATGACGATCAGCATGGCACCGCCATCGTCGTCGCCGCCGCCGTGCGCAACGCGCTGGTGCTGCAGGGCAAGACCCTGGCCGACGCCAAGCTGGTCACTTCGGGCGCCGGTGCCGCCGCGCTCGCCTGCGTCGACCTGCTCGTCTCGATGGGCCTGCCGATCGACAATGTGACGATGACCGACAAGGACGGCGTCATCCATTCGGGCCGCGAAGGCATGCTGCCCAACATGGCGCGCTATGCCCGCGACACCAACGCGCGCACCCTGCCCGACGTGCTGCCGGGCGCCAACCTGTTCCTGGGGCTTTCGGCGCCGGGCGTGCTGAAGCCGGAATGGCTGCCGCTGATGGCGCCCAATCCGCTGATCTTCGCGCTCGCCAACCCGGAACCGGAAATCCGCCCGGAAGCCGCACGCGAAGTGCGCCCGGACGCGATCATCGCCACCGGCCGGTCGGACTATCCGAACCAGGTCAACAACGTCCTGTGCTTCCCCTATATCTTCCGCGGCGCGCTGGATTGCGGCGCGACCCAGATCAACGAAGCGATGAAGGTCGCCGCCGCCGACGCGATCGCCGCCCTCGCCCGCATGCCCGCGCATGACAGCGTGGCGCAGGCCTATGGCGGTCGCAAGCTGGTGTTCGGCGCCGATTACATCATCCCGACCCCGTTCGATCCGCGCCTGATCGGCGAGATTGCCGGTGCCGTGGCCAAGGCGGCGATGGACAGCGGCGTCGCCACCAAGACGCTGGACCTGGAAGAATATAAGCGCGCCCTGTCGCACCAGAACACCCGTTCCGGCCAGTTGATGCTGCCGGTCTTCCATGCCGCACGCGGCAGCCAGTGCCGCATCGTCTATGGCGAGGGCGAGGATGAGCGCGTGCTGCGCGCGATCCAGGACGGACTGGACGAAGGCATCGTCAAGCCGACCATCGTCGCGCGCCGCCGCCTGCTGGAACAGAAGCTGGCCGACATGGGCCTCAGCTTCCAGCTCGACCGCGATGTCGAGGTGATCGATCCCGAGACGGATCATGATATCATGCGTGAACTGGTCGAGGCCTATCGCGCGATCGCCGCGCGCAAGGGCGTGCCGCCAGACGAAATCCTGCGCCATGTCTATCGCCGCCCGACCGTCACCGCCGCCATGCTGCTGCGTACCGGCCGGGTCGACGCCGCGCTGGTCGGTGGCCGTTCCGAATATTGGGGCCAGGTCGAACATGTGCTGCGCATCATCGATCGCGCGCCCAACCACAGCCGCATCTATGCGCTGTCGGGCCTGATCCTGGACGCCGGCGCGCTGTTCATCACCGACACCCATATGGTGCCGGACCCGACGCCGGACCAGATTGCGGAAATGACGCTGCTGGCGTCGACCGAATTGCAGCATTTCGGCCTGAAGCCGCGCGTGGCGCTGCTGTCGCACTCCAACTTCGGTGCGTCGAACAGCCCCAGCGCCCGCAAGATGCGCGCCGCGCTCGACCTGGTGCGCCAGGCCGCACCAGAGCTTGCGGTCGATGGCGAAATGCACGCCGACGCCGCGCTCAGCCAGGCGCTGCGCGAACGGCTGATCCCCGACTCCCGGTTCGAGGGGCCGGCCAACCTGCTGGTGATGCCGAACCTCGACGCGGCCAATATCACGCTGACGGCGCTCGGCGCCTCGTCCAGCTCGCCCACGGTCGGGCCGATGCTGATCGGCACCGCCCAGCCGATCCATGTGCTGACGCCCGGCGTCACCGCGCGCGGCATCCTCAACCTGACCGCCATCGCCGCCGCCGAAGTGGCGCGCGAAGGCTGACCTTAACCTTTGCCGGTTAGGCTGTTAGCTTGACCGGCAAAGGATGAAGCGAGGAAGATCATGGCAGGCGTCATCGGCACATTGGCTCGCAGCCTTGGCCCGAAACTGCTGATCGGCGCCGTCCTGGGCGGCGGCGCGCTGCTGCTGACCGACAAGATCGATCGCAACGCCGGCACCGCGACCCAGGCCAAACCGGCCGAGGCCGCCGCCGTGCCCAAGCCGCTGCCGCTGGTCGAACGGCGCAGCGACCAGGGCATGAAGGTCGATCCCCACGCCCTGGCGGTCAAGCGCGTGCTCAAGATCGAGGGGCCTTTCGAGCATGGCGACTATGCCTGGGACGAGGAAGGCGCCCCGGCCAAGGGGCCGGTCATCATCACCGTCGACCTGAAAGCCCAGACCCTTTCCGTCTTCCGCGACGGCTATGAAATCGGCGCAGCCGTCATCCTCTATGGCGCGACCGACAAGCAGAGCCCGCTCGGCGCCTTCCCGATCATGCAGAAGGACGCCGACCATTATTCCAGCACCTACAACAACGCGCCCATGCCCTATATGCAACGGCTGACCAGCGACGGCGTCGCCATCCATGGCAGCGACGTCAAATGGGGCTATGCCACCCATGGCTGCATCGGCGTGCCCAAGGAATTTGCGCAGAAGCTGTTCGGCGTCACCAAGGTCGGCGACATGGTCATCATCACCAACGGCAAGATGCTGGATACCAGCAAGGCCGTCGTCAGCGGCTGACCGGCCCTATTGCGGCGCATCCTCGATCGCGGGCGCATGACGCACCGTCAGCGCGCTGCCGCCTGATGCCGCGATGATGCAGAATATCGCCACGCCCTGCAGCGCCGTCAGCCGCTCGCCCAGCACGACGAAGCCGGCCAGCGCGCCGATCGCCGGCGCCGCGCTCAGCAACAGGCCGAACACCGGCGCGGGCAGGCGCCGCATCGCCTCCATCTCCAGCGAATAGGGCAAGGCGCTCGACAGCAGGGCGATCGCCAGCCCGACCATCAGCACCCAGGGCGAAAAGAGCGACGCGCCGGCATGGGTCAGCCCGACCGGCAGCACCAGGATCGCCGCCGCCAGCATGCCCCAGGCAACCGCATCGCCGCGCAGCGCGCCCGACACCCGCTTGCCGGTCAGGATATAAAGCGCCCAGCAGGCCGCCGCCCCGACAGCGAAGATGACACCCAAAGGATCAAGCACCGCGTCGCTGCGCAGCGGCAAGAGCAGCAGCAGGCCGATCACCGCCGCGCCCAGCCACAGGAAATCACGCGGCCGGCGCGACCCGAACAGCACGATCGCCAGCGGCCCCGTCACCTCGATGGCCATAGCGATGCCCAGCGGAATGCGGGCGAACGCCTGGTAGATAAGCAGGTTCATCAGCGCGAGGGTCGCGCCATAGATCAACAGCGGCCAGCGCACATCGGCCGGGATCGGTCGGCGCCATGGCCGCCGGAACAGCATCAGCAGGATCGCCGCCAGGAAGATGCGCAGCGCCGCAATGCCATAGGCACCGACGATCGGGAACAGCGTCTTGGCAAAGGCCGCGCCCATGTTCATCGACAGCAGCGACGCCAGCACGGCACCCGCCCCCGCCAGCACGGCACCCTGCCCGTTCATCTCATTCCTGCCCATGCCTGTCGAATACCATATACGATAAAATGAAAAAGCGTCATTCGATACCGCGTTGCACCAGATGCGTTGCCAGTTGCAAGAATCTCATACGTATGCAGCCTTGACCATCGCTGTCACTCGGCCCATCTGGCGGACTTCCGTCATTTTGCATTGCAGCATGGAGCTTGTCATGGGCAGCCAGTCCCACAAGGCGCACCCCGCGCTCGTCCTTTTCGCGCTGTCCGTGGGCGCCTTTGCGATCGGCACGACCGAATTCGCCTCCATGAGCCTGCTGCCCTTCTTCGCGCGCGACCTCCACATCGACCTGCCGACCGCCGGCCATGCGATCAGCGCCTATGCGCTGGGCGTGGTAGTCGGCGCGCCGCTGATCGCCGCCTTTGCCGCGCGCCTGCCGCGCCGCACGCTGCTGATCGCGCTGATGGCGATGTTCGCGGTCGGCAATGGCCTGTCGGCGCTGTCGCCCAGCTATCACTGGATGCTGCTTTTCCGCTTCCTTTCGGGCCTGCCCCATGGCGCCTATTTCGGCGTCGCGGCCCTGGTCGCGGCCAGCCTCGTGCCGATCGAAAAGCGCACCCTGGCGATTGCCAAGGTGATGTCGGGCCTCACCATCGCCACGGTGCTGGGCGTGCCCGTCGCCAACTGGATGGGCCAGATACTGGGCTGGCGCTCGGGCTTCTTCGTGGTCTGCGCGCTCGCCGTGCTGACCATGAGCCTGGTCGCGCTCTACGCCCCGCGCGACGCCGGCGATCCGAAGGCCAGCCCGATGCGTGAACTGAGCGCGCTCGGCAAGTCGCAGGTCTGGCTGACCCTGCTGACCGGCGCGATCGGCTTTGGCGGCCTGTTCGCGGTCTACACCTATGTCGCCTCGACCATGATCGAGGTGACCCATGTGTCCGAAACCCTGGTGCCGCTGATCCTGATCGTCTTTGGCTTGGGCATGACGATCGGCAATCTCGTCGTTGCCTGGCTCGCCGACCGTGCGCTCAACCGCACCGTCATCGGCATCCTCGTGTGGAGCGCGGTTGCGCTGGCTCTCTTCCCCTTCATGGCCGGCAATATCTGGAGCCTCAGCCTCATCGTCTTCCTGATCGGCATTGGCGGCGGCATGGGCACGCCGTTGCAGGCGCGACTGATGGACGTTGCGGGTGACGCCCAGACGCTGGCCGCCGCACTGCACCACAGCGCCTTCAACATCGCCAATGCGCTCGGCCCCTGGCTCGGCGGCCTGTCGATCGCGGCGGGCTATGGCCTGGTGTCGACCGGCTGGATCGGCTGCGCCTTGTCGCTGGGCGGCCTGGCCATCTATCTGGTCGCGATCGCCACCGCACGGCGCAGCGCCCAGCCCGCGCTGGTCCCCTGCGAATAAGCCGCTTCCTTCCATCCGTTCCGCTGGCTAAGGCGGGCGGATGACGGATCGGGCACGCGAACAGACCTTACAGGACGCGGCAATCGCCGCATTGCGCCGCGGCGACGCGGCAGTGGCGCGCGCCACCCTTTCCGAAATGGCCGATCCGCCGGCCATGCTGCTGGCCCAGGCCTGCAATCGGCTGGGTGATCTGGACGGCGAACAGGCGGCGCTCAACCGCATCCTGCAACAGGATATGCGCAACCTGCCCGCCATGCTGGCAATGGGCCAGAATCTGATCCGGCGCGGCGACGAGCGCGGTGCATCGATCTGGTTCCGCGGTGCCCTGGCGCAGGCGGCGGCCATCGGCGCGCCCCCCGCGCTGCAACCGCTGCTGCAACAGGCACAGGCCAGCATTGCCCAGTCCGGCCGCAAGTTCGAGGATCATCTGAGCGCCGCCATCGCCGACCTGCCCGCCCTGCCCCGGATTGCGCAGGCGACCGACCTGCTGCTGGGGAAAAGCGAACTCTATCTGCAACAACCCAGCATGTTCTATTTCCCCGGCCTTCCGCAGCGCGCCTTTTACGAGCGCAACGAATTTGCCTGGGTGCCAGCAATAGAGGCGGCAACCGACGCCATCATCGCCGAACTCAACGACGTCCGTGCCGGCGCCCCCGATTTCGCGCCCTATGTCCAGACGCCGACCGATCGCCCGGCGCCCAACAACCCGCTGCGCGACGATCCCTCCTGGGGCGCCTATTATTTCTGGCAACAGGGCGAGATCGTGGCGGACCATGCCGCCCGCTGCCCCGCCGTCATGGCCGCGCTCGACCATGCCGATCGCCCGATGATTGCCGGCCGTTCGCCCATGGCGCTCTGGTCGCTGCTCAAGCCCGGCACCCATATCCAGCCCCATCATGGCCTGCTCAACACCCGCCTGATCTGTCACCTGCCGCTGATCGTGGCCGACAATTGCGCGCTGCGGGTTGGCGCCGAAACCCGCGCCTGGGCGCCGGGCGAGATGCTGATCTTTGACGACAGCATCGAACATGAGGCCTGGAACCGGGGCAATGACACCCGCGTCATCCTGCTGTTCGAAGTCTGGCGCCCGGAAATCCACGCGGAGGAACGGATCGCGCTCACACGCCTGTTCGAAGCGATCGACCAGTTCGGCCCGAAACAGGTCGACGCCGGTTAACGCCCCTTTTCAGAATGCCCGTCTGCGACTATGGGCGCGGACAAAGACGACAAGAGAGGATGGCACGGGGCGCTCACGCTTTTCGGACATGCCATGACCTCGATCGACCCGACGCCCCCGGCGCCGTCGCCTGCCCTGCCCGTTCCGCCCGCCCATGTCGCGCGGCCGCATAGTCCTGCCGAGGATTTCTATGCGATCGCCATCGGCTGCGCCTTCATCGCCATGGGGCTGATGCTGCTGAAACAGGCAAAGCTGGTGACCGGCGGCATGGCCGGCATCGCGCTGCTGCTGTCCTATCTGATCCATCTGTCGCCCGCGACGCTGTTCCTGCTGATCAACATCCCCTTCTTCCTGTTCGCCGGGCGGGCGATGGGCATGGCCTTCGGCCTCAAGACCCTGTTCGCCAATATCGCGATCATGGGCGTCGGCCTTGCCATGCCCTATGCGATGGAGATCGCCCGGATCAGCCCCTTCTTTGCCGCGCTGTTCGGCGGCTCGATCATCGGCTTCGGCATCCTGGCCATTGCCCGCCATGGCGCGGGCGTGGGCGGCGTCGGCGTGGTCGCGCTGATCCTGCAGAAGTCGCGCGGCTGGAATGCCGGTCGCACCCAGATGGCCTGCGATGTGCTGATCCTGCTCGCCTCGCTGCCGATCCTCAATGCCGAGCGCTTTGGCCTGTCCGTCCTGTCGGCCGCCGCGATCAACGCCGTGCTGTTCGTCAACCACCGCCCTGGCCGCTATATCGGCCATTGATGCGCGCCGGCCTCCCCGGTTAGACGGACCCCGGCGCCCATGCCGGTGCGCCCATCATAAAAGGGGTCCAGAATGAAGCGGTTCGCGCTCTGTATAATATTGGCCAGCACGGCCCTGTCGGTTCCGGTCCGTGCCGCCACGCCCACCAGCGCGACCGCACCGGCCGATGCCCGCGCCATTGCCGCGATCCGCGCGCGCCCGGCGGTCAAGGCTGCCTTCGCCGCGCTGGAGGCCGAACATGACCAGTGGGTCGACAATATCGTCACCCTGACCCAGATTCCGGCGCCCCCCTTCAAGGAAGAGGCGCGGGCCAAGGCCTATGCCGACATGTTCCGCGCCGCCGGCCTTACCGATGTGGAGATTGACGAGGGCGGCAATGTGCTGGGCCTGCGCCGTGGCAGCGGCAAGCCGGGCGGCAAGCTGATCGTCGTGTCCGCCCATCTCGACACCGTCTTTCCCGAAGGCACGCCGGTCACGGTCCGGCGCGAGGGCAACAAGCTCCACGCGCCCGGTGTCGGGGACGATGTCGCCGGCCTCGCCACCCAGTTGAGCCTGATCAAGGCGATCGTCGGCGCCAACATCAGCGCGCCGATGGACATATTGTTCGTCGGCGATGTCGGCGAGGAAGGCCTGGGCGACCTGCGCGGCATGAAGCAGCTGTTCCACAAGGGCAAATACAAGGACCGCATCGCCAGCTTCTTCTCGATCGACGATGGCTCGGTTGATGGCCTGATCAATGGCGGCGTCGGATCGAAGCGCTATCGCCTGACCTTCACCGGCCCCGGCGGCCACAGCTTCGGCGCCTTCGGCCTGGTCAATCCGATGACGGCGATGAGCCAGGCGATCGTCGATCTCTACAAGATCCCGGTGCCCCAGTCGCCCAAGACGACCTACAGCGCCAGCGTCGTGGGCGGCGGCTCGTCGGTCAACGCCATCCCGCAGGAAGTCTGGCTGCAGGTCGACATGCGATCGGAAAGCGCGGCTGAACTGGCCAAGCTGGAACAGGCGTTCCTCGCCACGGTGGACAAGGCCGTCGAGACCGAAAATGGCGCCCGCTCGATCAAGGAAGGCCCAATCCGCGTCGACAAGAAGGTCGTGGGCGATCGTCCGGCCGGCAGCACCGCCGCCGACACGGCGCTGGTCCGCCAGACCGCCGCTGCCTATGCCGCCGAAGGCGTCACCGCGCGGATGAGCTTCAGCTCGACCGACGCCAATGTGCCGATGAGCCTGGGCATCCCGGCCATCACCATCCCGCGCGCGGCGACCGGCGGCCGGGGCCATTCGCCTGACGAATGGATCGACGTGTCGGCGCCGGAATCGCTCAAGGTCAAGCGCATGGACCTGGTCGCCCTGCTCGCCGCAGCCGGCTATCGCTGATCAACCTGATGGGGCTGGCAGATATGCCGGCCCCGTTCAGTCCGCCTCGCACAGCGGTTCATCCTCGCGATCGCGCGCACGCAGGGCCGAGCCCGCATCATTGGCGATGCGCGGGAAGGTCACCCCTTCCAGATTGCCGCGCCCGTCGCACAGCCGGTCACAGGCCATGTCGACCACGCCGGGCAGCGCCACCTGGTCGCCATCATATTGGGCGACGATGATGCACTTCCTGCCGCCGGAAAAGCTCAGGATCAGCTTGTCGCCGGCCCGCCGCGCCGTACCCGCGCCATGGCAGCTCTGTTCGGTGCCGAAGATCGCCTCCAGCCCGAAACGATAGTCGCCCGACTTGGCGGGAAGGACGCAGAGCGAATCCCGGCCCGCCTCATGCCGCCGCTGGAACAGCCCGACCGGCGCGATCCGCGACGCGTCGGCAATGGCGCCGGTCGCGATCGCCGCGCGCTCCAGCCCCGAAGCCGCGGCCCCGCTGCGATCGGGCGCGGCGGCGCCCGGCGTCGCGGCCTGCTGACACCCGGCCAGAAGACATGCGAGAAAAAGGCTAGTGCGCCGCATCGACACCCGGTTCATCGACCGCGCTCAGCCCATCGGGTCCGATCCGGCGGAAGAAGCAGGACCGCGCGCCGGTGTGGCAGGTCGGTCCCGCCGGCTCGGCCAGCACCCAGACGGCATCCTGGTCACAGTCGATCCGGATGTCGCGCACGCCAAGCATATGGCCGGAACTTTCGCCCTTCTTCCACAGTGATTGGCGGCTGCGCGACCAGAAATGGGCCAGGCCCGTCTCGACCGTCAGCGCCAGCGCCTGCGCATTCATATGCGCCACCATCAGCACTTCCCCCGAGGTGACATGGGTCACCACCGCGGTGATAAGGCCATGATCGTCATATTTGGGGTTGAGGGTCAGCCCCCGGTCGCGTGCGTCATCCATCCGCGCGCTATAATCGGCAATGCGGCCCGTGCGAAGTCCCTTCGGCGCTTTGCATTGGGGCACGGCCTGACAGCGCCATGGGGTCGGACTGTCGCATTTTGGCAAATCTGTTGCACGAATGCTACAGAATGGCGACAGTCCTGCTTGCCCCAAGCCCCGCGCGCGCATAGCCTCGCGCGCGATCCGCAACAGCGGACACAAGCAGGGAAACGGATGCCAGGCCAATCAAGGGGGCCAAATATGACATCTTCGCATATCTTCACCAGCATTTCGCGCGGCGCGCTCGCCGTCGCTCTCACCGCTCTGGCGCCGATCGGTGCCGCCCACGCCCAGACCGAAGCGCCCGCCGCATCGGGCGAAGGCCTGGGTGAAATCGTCGTCACCGCCTCGCGCCGGGCTGAAAATGCCAAGGACGTGCCGGTCGCCGTGACCGCCATCGGCGGCGAAAAGCTCGACGCGCTCAACAGCAGCGGCCTCGACGTCCGCTTCCTCGCCGCGCGCACGCCCAGCCTTCAGGTCGAAAGCTCGTTCGGCCGCACCTTCCCGCGCTTCTACATCCGGGGCCTTGGCAACACCGATTTCGATCCCAACGCCGCCCAGCCGGTCTCGGTCGTGCTCGACGATGTCGCGCTCGAAAATCCGATGCTCAAGAGCTTCCCGGTGTTCGACCTTGCCAGCGTTGAAGTGCTGCGCGGCCCGCAGGGCACGCTGTTCGGCCGCAACACCCCGGCGGGCGTCGTCAAGATGACCTCGGCCGCGCCGACCGATCATTTCACCGGCTATGCCAGCGCCTCTTGGGCCACCTACAACACCGTCAATGCCGAAGCCGCGATCGGCGGCCCGATCGCCGACGGCCTCAGCTTCCGCGTGTCGGGCCTGCTCCAGCGTCGTGACGACTGGGTCAAGAACGACAATGAAGGCGGCAACGCCGCCAGCGAGCTGGAAGGCTATCGCGACATGGCCGGCCGCGTGCAGCTGGCCTATGAAGCCGGCGACTTCAAGGCGGTGCTGAGCGGTCATTATCGTGACCTGGACGGCAGCCCGCGCGTGTTCCGCGCCAACATCTTCAAGCAGGGCAGCAACCATTTCGTCGACGGCTTCGACAAGGATCATGTGAACCTGGACGGCTATACCAGCCAGTCGATGAAGCAGGGCGGCGGCAATCTGCGCATGCAGCTCCATGTCGACGGCCTGGGCACCTTCTTCTCGACCACCGGCTATGAGAAGGCCAGCGTCGAAAGCACCGGCGACATCGATGGCGGCGGCTGCTACCCCTATACCGGCTGCACCGCCGGCCAGCTCGGCGTCGGCTCGTTCGACTCCAACACCGGCGGCGTGACCAAGCCGGAGGAATTCAGCCAGGAATTCCGCTTCGCGACGGACGACATGAACGGCATCCGCCTGCAGGCGGGCACCTATTTCTTCCACCAGCGCCTGAAGTATAACGAATATGCCTATGATCTCGCGGGCAACCGGGTGAGTGCGATCCTGCACAACAACACCAACGAGAATATCGGCCTGTTCGCCTCGGGCGAAGCCAAGGTGACGTCGGCCCTGACGCTGCGCGCCGGCGTGCGTTATTCGCACGACGACAAGCGCGACACGATCACGCTCGATCCGGCGCTCGCCGCCAGCAGCATCTCGTCGCAGCTGATCGGCGTCGACCTGCCGCTCAGCAACACCGCGCAGGGCAGCAACCTGTCCTGGGACGTCAGCGCCACCTATGCGCTCAGCCCCGACGTGAACCTCTATGGCCGCGTCGCCACCGGCTATCAGGGCCCGGCGATCCAGGACCGCGTGACCTTCTTCAGCGTCCCCTCGGTCGCCAAGAAGCAGACCACCATCTCCTATGAGGGCGGCATCAAGGGCGCGATCGCCAACATGGTCCGCTTCGACCTGTCGGCCTATTACTGGAACACCGACGATCTGCAGCTGACGGCTGTCGGCGGCGTCGGCAACTCGGCCCGCCTGATCAACGTGAACAAGGCGGTCGGCTATGGTCTGGAAGGCAATCTGGAGGCACAGCCGCTGGATCACCTGAACCTGACCGTGGGCGGCAGCTACAACTTCACCGAAATCCGCGACAAGAACGCCTTCGTGGCGGTCTGCGGCTCGGGCATGTGTACGCCCACCGGCAACACCTTCGTCGATGGCGGCACCACCTACAGCTATCTGGACGGTAATGACCTGCCCCAGGCGCCGCGCTACATCGCCAATGCGACCCTGCGCTATGGCATTCCGGTCGGCGACGCGGGCGAAGTCTTCGCCTATACCGACTGGGCCTATCGTAGCAAAATCAACTACTTCCTCTACTCGGCGGCCGAATTCCGCGGCCGTTCGTCGCTGGAGGGTGGCCTCAAGGTCGGTTACAAGTCGAACCATGGTTATGAGATCGCGGCCTTCGCCCGCAACATCACCAACCAGATCCGCGCCGTCAGCGCGATCGACTTCAACAACCTGACCGGCATGATCAACGAACCGCGCATCATTGGCGGCATGATCAAGGCCAGCTTCTAAACCTGGGTCTCAACGCCCCATAGGCGTTAGTCGGCAGAGGAAGGGCGTCCCGCAAGGGGCGCCCTTTCTTGTTGCGCCCAGGGCAGCGGAAAGCCGCCGCCACGCGCCAGGAAAATCACCGAAGCCAGAAACGCGAAAACCCCATCCTGCCGAGGCAGGACGGGGTTTCATTTCGCGCATTCCCGAAGGAAATGGGGCGATCGACGGGATCCGAACCCGCGACCTCCGGTACCACAAACCGGCGCTCTAACCAACTGAGCTACGATCGCCACAGGGGCTGTTGCCCCGCGAGAAGGGCCACATATGCGGCCGCCCCTCCCCCGTCAAGCAGCTTATGTCAAAGGATGAAAATTATCGCCCGGCATCGTTGCCGGACGCTGCCAGACGGGCGCGCAGCACGGCCAGTTCGTCCGCCCCGACGCGCGGCCGCCCCTCCGCCGGCTTGCCCTTGCGCAGCTTCTTGCGATCCTTTTCCGGGGGATCGACGGCGCGAACCCGGACCGCGGCATGGCCCTGCCCGCGAATCCCCAGTTCCTCCGCCGCGCCGCGCGACAGGTCGATGATCCGCCCACGCGAAAAGGGGCCACGATCGTTGATCCGCACCAGGATCGTGCGCCCGGTATCGAGCGCCGTCACCTCGACATAGGCGGGCAAGGGCAGGCTGGTATGCGCCGCCGTGATCCAGCCCGGCCGGAAGCGTTCGCCATTGGCGGTGCGATTGCCCGATTCCGACCCATACCAGCTGGCATAGCCGACCAGGTCATAGCCCGGCTGGTCGGCCGGTACATAAGTGGTGCCACGCACCGTATAGGGCTTGCCGATGCGCACCGGCATGTCGCTCACCGGACGGAAATTTCCCCCGCCACAGGCCGACAATGCACCCAGCAGCGCCAAGGCCGCCCCCGAAGTCCCGATGCCCCGTCTGATCGCTCTCATGCCCCCTCCTACCCCCGCAGGCGGAGCAGGTCGAGGGCAGCGGGCCGATCATCACCGCGATCCGCCGCGCAAGGCCATGAAAAAAGGGGCAGAGGCCCCCGGCCCCTACCCCTTCCTTTCGACATGCATGCGCCGGGCGGGTTTCCCCTGCCGCAGCGCCACTCTCCCTCACTCTGTCCCGACCGCGACGCCGGCAAAATCATCGAATGACAAGGCGCCCGAACGGGCGCGCCTGCATCCTTAGTTGACCGAATCCTTCAGGCCCTTGCCGGCCTTGAACTTCGGCTGCGACGACGCCTTGATCGTCATCGTCTCGCCGGTGCGCGGGTTGCGACCGGTCGAAGCCTTGCGCTGCGACACGGAGAAAGTGCCAAAACCAACCAGGCGCACTTCGTCGCCCTTCTTCAGCGCGCCGGTGATGGCGTCGAACACGCCCTCGACCGCCTTGCTGGCGTCGCTCTTGCTGAGACCGCTGCTTTCAGCGACCGCGCTGATAAGATCCTGCTTGTTCATGCCTTGGGAACCCCCTTTATAGATGTTGGATAGTCAAGGAATCGCGGCGTAGGCGGGGCAATAAGGCCCAGCTTTCAAGCGGTGTCAAAGGGAAAGCGTCAAAAAACCCGGCTCCGGCGCGTTTTTACCCCCATGGGCATAAACGCGCCGAAAACCGGGCTTTTAGTGACGGATAGCGGGATCGCCGTCGCGACCCTGGCCGGCGCTGGGCTGCGCCGCCAGATCATCTTCCTCGGTCCAGGTGATCGCTTCGGGCTTGGACACCAGCGCGCGCGCCAGCACCTCGTCGACGTGGGACACAGGAACAATCTCCAGCCCCTCGCGAATGTTGGCCGGAATTTCCGCTAGGTCTTTCTCGTTTTCCTGCGGGATCAGCACCGTCTTGATGCCACCACGCAGCGCCGCGAGAAGCTTCTCCTTGAGGCCGCCGATCGGCAGCACCCGACCGCGCAGCGTCACCTCGCCGGTCATCGCCACATCCTTGTGGACGGGAATGCCGGTCAGGGTCGACACGATGGTCGTGACCATGCCGATACCGGCCGACGGACCATCCTTGGGCACCGCGCCCTCGGGCAGGTGGATATGGATGTCCTTGCGGTTGAACAGGCTCGGCTTGATGCCATAGCCGGGCGAACGCGCCTTCACATAGGAGAAGGCGGCCTGCACCGATTCGTTCATCACTTCGCCCAGCTTGCCGGTCGTCTTGATGAGCCCCTTGCCGGGCACGGTCACCGCCTCGATCGTCAGCAGTTCGCCGCCCACCTCGGTCCAGGCCAGGCCGGTGACGGCGCCGATCTGGTTTTCCTCTTCGCCCACGCCATGGCGGAATTTCCGCACGCCGGCATAGTCGGCTAGGTTTTCGGGCGTAATCTCGACCTTGTCGAACGCGCCTTCCAGGATCTTGCGCAGCGCCTTGCGGGCCAGACGCGCCACTTCCCGCTCCAGCGTGCGGACGCCGGCCTCACGGGTATAGTAACGGATCAAGTCGCGCACCGCGGCCTCGGTAACCTCGAACTCGCCATTCTTCAGGCCATGGGCGTCGATCTGCTTGGGCACCAGATGGCGCTGGGCGATCTCGACCTTCTCGTCCTCGGTATAGCCTTCGAGCCGGATGATCTCCATGCGGTCGAGCAGCGGCTGCGGCAGGTTCAGCGAGTTGGCCGTCGTCACGAACATCACGTCGGACAGGTCGACGTCGATCTCCAGATAATGGTCCTGGAACTTGCTGTTCTGTTCAGGGTCCAGCACCTCCAGCAGCGCCGACGCCGGATCCCCGCGGAAATCCTGGCCCAACTTGTCGATCTCGTCGAGCAGGAACAGCGGGTTCATGGTGCCCGCCTTCTTCAGGTTCGACACGACCTTGCCCGGCAGCGATCCGATATAGGTGCGGCGATGACCGCGGATCTCGGCCTCGTCGCGCACGCCGCCCAGCGACTGGCGCACGAATTCGCGGCCGGTCGCCTTGGCGATCGAACGGCCCAGCGACGTCTTGCCGACGCCCGGCGGGCCGACGAGGCACAGGATCGGCCCCTTCAGCTTGTTGGTGCGCGCCTGCACCGCCAGATATTCGATGATCCGGTCCTTGACCTTCTCCAGCGCGAAATGATCCTCATCCAGGATCGCCTGCGCCTTCTTGAGGTCGGTCTTGACCCGGCCCTTCTTGCCCCAGGGCAGGCCCAGCAGCACGTCGAGATAGTTGCGCACCACCGTCGCTTCGGCCGACATGGGCTGCATGCCCTTGAGCTTCTTGAGCTCGGCCGTCGCCTTGGCGCGCGCTTCCTTGCTCAGCTTCGCCTTGGCGATCTTGTCGGCCAGTTCGGCAAGCTCGTCGCCTTCCTCGCCCTCGCCATTGCCCAGCTCGCGCTGGATCGCCTTGAGCTGCTCGTTCAGATAATATTCGCGCTGGGTCTTTTCCATCTGGCGCTTCACGCGGCCACGGATCTTCTTCTCGACCTGCAGCACGCCCAGCTCGCCTTCCATGAAGGCGAACACCATCTCCAGCCGCTTGACCGGATCGGGCTCGACCAGCAGCGACTGCTTGTCGGCAACCTTGACGTTGATGTTGGCGGCGACGGAATCGGCCAGGCGACCGGCATCGTCGATCTCGCGCAGCTGCACCGGCGTTTCGGCCGGCAGCTTCTTGTTGAGCTTGGCGTAATTCTCGAACTGCTCGGCCACCGAGCGCATCAGCGCAGCGGCTTCCGGACCTTCGGCGACGATCTCCTCGACCGGCGCGACCTCGGCGACCAGATAGCCCGCCTCGGCCGGCGCCAGATCGGCCAGCTGGGCGCGATGCTTGCCTTCGACCAGCACGCGCACCGTGCCGTCAGGCAGCTTGAGCAGCTGCAGCACCACCGACACCACGCCGGTGTCATACAGCGCGTCCTTGCCCGGATCATCCTCGGCCGGGTCCAGCTGGGACACCAGGAAAATTTCCTTATTGCCCTCCATCGCCGCTTCCAGCGCGGCGACGCTCTTGTCGCGACCGACGAAGAGCGGGACGATCATCTGCGGGAAGACGACGATGTCGCGCAGCGGCAGAAGGGGATATTGCGTAGTCATTCACTCTCCAGGGCCGGACTTGCGGCCCGTCATGCGGTTCATCGCCTTTATGGGGATGCCCGTCGCGTCAATCAATCAGCGATCACCATATTGCTGCAACGATGAACAAGGGCTTATCCGCCAGCAGCAGCCCCGGAACGGCAGTGCGCGCCGGCTCAGAAGGGCAGCTTGAAGCCCGGCGGCAGCGGCAGGCCGGCGGTCATCTTGCCCATTTCGGTGTTGCTGACCTCGTCCGCCTTCTTGCGCGCATCGTTGAACGCGGCGGTGATAAGGTCTTCCAGCATCTGCTTTTCCGACGGCGCCAGCAGGCTGTCGTCGATCGACACGCCCAGGATGCGGCCCTTGGCCGACGCCTTCACCTTGACCAGGCCGCCACCGGCCGCGCCCTCGACTTCCAGCTTGTCCAGATTGTCCTGCGCGCGCTGCAGCTCTTCCTGCACGCGGCTGGCCATCCCCAATATTTCGTTCAGATCCTTCATGCTTCGGCACTCCATTGTTCCGGCTCGTCCGAATGGACCAGCTCGGCATCGGGGAAGGCGTCCATTGCCGCCTTGACCACCGGGGTTTCCAAAATTGCGGCGCGGCTGTCGGCCAGCTGGCGCTGTTCATTGGCCAGCAGGGTCGGCTTGGCCTCCCCCTCGCCCTGCGTCACCGTCCAGGCGACGCCGGTCACCTCGCGCAGCGCCGGGATGATCCGGGTAGCGAAGTCGGGCGACAGGCTGGCGGTGCCGCGATACTCCAGCATTGGCGGATCATAGCGGATGATCCCCACGCAATCATGCATTTCCTGCGCCAGATGCCCCTTGCTCTTCTGCCAGAAGGCTTCGATCAGATCCTCGAAGGTGGCGGGCAGGCTGGACGCGGGTTCCGGCGCGGGCGCGGCAGCAGCGGGCGCCTGACCCGGCATCGCCGGCGCGGCCGCCGGCACCCCGCCCTGCAGCATCCGGGCAAGGTCGCTGGGATCAGGCATGGTCGCGGCATGCATCACGCGCAGCAGCGCCATCTCGCACGCCTCGATCGGCAGGGCGGCGGTCGCCACCTCGTCATGCCCCTTGAGCATCAGCTGCCACAGCCGATGCAGCGGGCCAAAGCCGATCTGCGACGCCCAGTCGGCCAGCGCGCCGCGTTCCTCGTCGGACTGGCCCGGCGTCGCAATGTCGCGCCCGGCCTTCACCAGCGTGACCGCATGCACCAGTTCCAGCAGACCGCGCATCAGCGACAGCGGCTCGACCCCCAGCGCATATTGATCGCGCACCCCGCCCAGCAGCGCAGCGGTATCGCCCTCCAGCAGCAGGCCGAGCAGCCGGCGCGTCGAGCCGCGATCCGACAGGCCCAGCATCTCGCGCACCTGCGCGGCCGTGACCATCGGCTCGCCCTCGCCCATTTCGGCATGGGCGATCGCCTGGTCCAGGATCGACAGGCCGTCACGCACGGAGCCTTCGGCCGCCTGCGCAATCAGCGACAGCGCATCGGGTTCGGCCGCGACCTGTTCGGCCTCGACCACATGGGCGAAATGGCCGGCCAGCATCTCGGCCGGGATGCGGCGCAGGTCGAACCGCTGGCAGCGCGACAGCACCGTCACCGGCACCTTGTTCACCTCGGTCGTGGCGAACAGGAATTTCACATGGGCCGGCGGCTCCTCCAAGGTCTTGAGAAGCGCGTTGAACGCGTTCTTCGAAAGCATATGGACTTCGTCGATGATGTAGATCTTGTAGCGCGCCGACACGGCGGCATAGCGCACCGCCTCGATGATCTCGCGCACGTCGTCGACGCCGGTATGGCTGGCGGCGTCCATCTCGACCACGTCGATATGCCGGCCCTCGGCGATCGCCATGCAGGGTTCGCACACGCCGCACGGGTCGATCGTCGGGCCGCCCTGCCCATCGGGGCCGATGCAGTTCAGCGCCTTGGCGATCAGCCGCGCGGTCGACGTCTTGCCGACCCCGCGCACGCCGGTCATCAGAAAGGCATGGGCGAGGCGCCCGCGCCGGATCGCATTGCCCAGCGTCTGGACCATGGCGTCCTGCCCGATCAGCTCGCGAAAGTTGCGCGGACGATATTTGCGCGCAAGCACGCGATAGGGCTGAGGGGAATCGGACATGCCTGTTTCCTAACCGTTCAGATGCGGCTTGTCGAAGCCCGTTCGGACCTTGCGAAGAGATGATGCTGTGCGGAAAGGTGGGAGCCGGAACGACCCGCAGAAAAATCGTTGTGGCTGCTTCCGTCAGGACCTGACCAGGTTGGCGACGACTACGTCCGCCCGACTCCCGGCCGGGCATATGGCGAAGTCATGACAGGAAGGCAAGGGCTTCCATGCCCTTGCCTTCCTGAAAGCTAGTCCAGCCCGCTCTTCTGCGCCTTGCTGACGAATTCCAGCGCCGAATGGGCGGCCTCGGCGATCGCTGCCTCGGCCTTCTTGTCGTCCACGGTCGGCCGGTCGAGATAGATGGCCAATATATATTCCTCGCCCGCCGGCGACTTCACCAGCGCGATGTCATTATAGGCGGTGCCGCAGCTGCCGGTCTTGCTGCCCGACGTCCAGCCTTCGGGCAGACCAGCCTTGATCCTTTTGTCGCCGGTGGTGCTGGCATTCAGCCAGCCGCGCAGCCTGTCGGCATCGGCCGCAGCCATGTCGCGGAACAACAACCGTCCCATCAGCCCGGCCATCGCCGCCGGACTGGTCGTGTCGCGCGGATCGCCAGCGACATTCTCGTTCAACTCGGGTTCGATACGGTCGAGCCGCGTGATCTTGTCGCCATGGGCACGGATGAAGGAGGTCAGCCCCTCCGGCCCGCCCAGCATCGGCAGCAACAGGTTGGCGGCACTATTGTCGCTGACCTCCACGGCCGCCGCGGCCAGTTCGGCCATCGACATGCGGCCACGCTTCTTGTTCTTCTTCACCACCGGCGCGTAATCGAGAATATCGTCCTTGGTGAAGGGTATCTCCCCCTCCAGCCCAAACTTGCCGCCCTGCGCACCGATCAGCACGGCAGCGGCCAGCGGCGCCTTGAAGGTCGAGCACATGGCAAAGCGATCATCGCGGTTGAAGCCCAGGATCAGCGCACCGTCGCGATCGACCAGCGCGATGCCCATGCGCCCGCCGGTCTCCTCCTCGATCTCCTTGGGATTGCGGACGGAGGTGAGCGCGGATTGCGGCACCAGATAGCGCGGTGCGGGCGGCATCAATGTCGGCAAGGTCGGCACCTCTTCGGCCTTCTTGGCCGGCGCCTTCTTCTTGGGCGCGGCCGACAGCGGCAAGGCCACGACCAGACAGGCGGTCAGCGCCACGAGCGAGAGGGATTTGCGCAGCGCCATGGCTTACATACCTTGCATATTGTTGAATTCGCCAGGGATACGGACGGTCAGCGCGTCCAGTTGCTCGGACAGAATGATCTGGCAGGCCAGGCGGCTGGTGCGGGTCGCCGCAGCGGCCAGGTCCAGCATATCCTCCTCATCCTCGCTCGCGCGCGGCAGGCGGTCGAAATCGGCGGCATCGACGATGACATGACAGGTCGAACAGGCCATCTGCCCTTCGCATGTTCCTTCCAGCGGCTGACCCGCCGCCTGTGCAACCTCCAGCAGGACGGACCCGGCAGGCGCATCGACCTCCAGTCGATTTTCGCCGTCGGCGCTGATGAAGGTGACCATGGTCATGCTATGCGATGCTCCCTGCTCACGGCGCCGCTTGTGCGGTCGCCGCCCCGTTAATCACCTTCGCAGCCTCCTCCAGTTCGGCCGGTGTCGTGTATCGGCCAAAGCCGATCCGCACCGATCCGCGCGCCTGACTGTCTGAAAGACCCAAGGCGCGCAGCACATGGCTAGGCCGCCCGGACCCGCTCGCGCAAGCGCTGCCGAGCGAAAAAGAAACATTGCGGCAATCGGACAACAATCGCGCGCCGTCGATCCCGGCGCGACGAATGTTGAGATTGCCGGGATAACGCGCGTCGGCGCTGCCGTTCAGCGTCCAGTCGGCAAACAGCGCGCGCGCCTGCGCAGACAGCGCCGCCAAATGCGCTTGATCGGCCTCCGCCTGCTCCCGCATCAGGCGCGCCGCCACGCCAAAGCCCGCGCACAGGGCGGGCGACAAGGTGCCCGACCGCAGCCCGCCTTCCTGCCCGCCGCCATGGATCAGCGGGTCGATCTTCATCCCGTCGCGCAGCCACAGCGCGCCGATCCCTTTTGGCCCATGGATCTTGTGCGCGCTGATCGCCACCATGTCGCACGGGTCGGGGATCGGCACCCGGCCATAGCCCTGCACCGCGTCGCACAGGAACAGCGCGCCCGCACCATGGGCCAGTTCCGCCAGCGCGCCGACCGGCTGGATCACGCCAATCTCGTTATTGACCAGCATCGCGACAACGAGAGCGACGCCCGGCACGATCGCCCGCGCCGCGACGTCCAGATCGACCAGCCCGTCGCCATCCACCGGCAGGACCGTCACCGCCCGGCCCATCCGCCGCATCGCCGCCACCGTATCCAGCACGGCGGCATGTTCGGTCGCGATGGTGACGATGTCGCCCGCCGGCGCGCCCTGGATCGCGATGTTCAGCGCCTCGGTCGCGCCGGAGGTGAAGAGCAGCCTGCCGCCCGGTGGCAGCAACTGGCCGATCGCGTCGCGCGCCAGTTCCACCTGCGCCGCCACCATGCGGCCGGCGCGATGCGCGCTGTGCGGATTGGCGAACTGGTCGCGCAGCAGCGGCACCATCGTCTCGAAGGCTTCGGGCGCCAGCGGCGTCGTCGCCTGATAGTCGAGATAGATCACCGGCTCGCCCGCTCCGCCATGGCGGTCCATGTGGCCAGGAAGCGATCGACATCCGCCGCGCTCGTCTGCGGGCCGAAACTCACCCGCACCACTTCGCCGGCCTCCGCCGCGTCCCAACCCATCGCGCCCAGCACATGGCTGGTCTTGAGCGAACCGGACGAACAGGCGCTGCCCGCCGACACGGAAATGCCGGCCAGGTCGAACTGGATCAGTTGCGCCCGCGCCGACAGGCCGGGCATGCGATAGCTGGCGATCGCCGGCAGGCGCGGCGCGTCGCGCGCGACGATCTGCCCGCCTGCCGCCTCGATCCCGGCGTCCAGCCTTGCCCGCAGCGCGGCCGCCACCGGCCCCCAGTCGCCCCGTGCCTCCAGCGCCGCCGCCATCGCCATGATCGCCGGCAGATTTTCGGTGCCGGCGCGATAGCCCTGCTCCTGCCCGCCGCTCGGTTCGACCAGCGCCAGGTCGCGGATCAGCAGCGCGCCGATCCCCGGCGGCCCGCCGAACTTGTGCGCGCTGATCGCGATCATGTCGGCGTCGGGCAGGGCCAGCTTGCCCGCACTCTGGGCGCAATCGGCAAACAGCAGCAACCCCGCGCGCCGGAAATCCGCCAGTGGCTGGATCACGCCCGTTTCGTTGTTCACATGCTGGATCGCGACCAGACTGCCCAGCGCCAGCTCCGGCAACAGCACCCGGCCATCGCCGTCCACCGCCAGCCGCTCGGCCTCCCTGGTCACGCGCAGCACCGCATCATGCTCGACCGGCGAGGTGATGATTCGCGCCGCCTTGGCGCGGGTCAGCGCGATGGCGATCGCCTCGCTCGCGCCGGAGGTGAAGAGGACATGGCCATCCCATCCCAGCGCCGCCGCGATCCGCCGCCGCGCATCCTCCAGCATCGCCCGCGCCGCGCGCCCGTCGCTGTGCGGGCTGGACGGGTTGGCCCAGCCCGCCATCGCGGCGACCATCGCGGCCTGCGCCTGCGGCAGCATCGGGGTGGTTGCGGCATGATCGAGATAAAGGCGGTCGGCGGCCAAGCGGAACTACTCATTGATTGCGGAAATGGCGGCGGCATCTATATAGGCGGATTGCCGCGCTGCGCCAGCGTGAAGGCCATATGGCCAAGCCCCGGCGCGCGCACGGACCCTTTCCTCGCTGCCCCGTGGCAGCCCAGACCATAACAGGTGCCATGCCCGACGTCATTTTCCCCGGACCCGAAGGTCGCCTCGAAGGCCGCTTCAGCCCCCCGCCCCGCCCGCGCGCGCCGGTCGCCATGATCCTGCACCCGCATCCGCAGGGCGGCGGCACGATGAACGACCGCATCACCCAGGCGCTCTACAAGACCTTCGTGAAGCGCGGCTTTGCCGTGTTGCGCTTCAACTTCCGCGGCGTCGGCCGCAGCCAGGGCACGTTCGACAATGGCATCGGTGAACTCAGCGATGCCGCAGCGGCGCTCGACTGGGTGCAGAGCTTCCACCCCGAAGCGCAGACCACCTGGATCGCCGGCTTCTCCTTCGGCGCCTGGATCGGCATGCAGCTGCTGATGCGCCGCCCGGAAATCCGCGGCTTCATCTCGGTCGCGCCGCCGGCCAACATGTATGACTTCTCGTTCCTGGCGCCCTGCCCCTCGTCGGGCATCATCGTCCAGGGCACGGCGGACGAAGTGGTGACCGCCAGCGCGGTGCAGAAGCTGGTCGACAAGCTGCGCACCCAGAAGGGCATCACCATCCATCATGACGAGATCAAGGGAGCCAACCACTTCTTCGAGCATGAGCTGGACCAGCTGATGAAGTCGGTCGACAATTATCTCGACATGCGCCTGTCGCCGGACTCGCCGATCCGCTGAGGACCGGCCCGATCGGGATCATGGAGGGGCTGCCGCCGCGCAGCCCCTTTTTCTTTGCCCGCACGATCCGCCTGGCCGCCAGGACCGGAAATCTGCCGAGCCGCATCCAGTACCGGCCCGCAACCGAATGTAGATCAGCCTGACCTTCGCGATCTCCAGCCCCCGCCTCTGGCCTTTTGCAGCGGGACGCCCACCGTCTCCCGCCATGAAGCCTTGATGGCTCCCCCCCAGAAAGAGCGCCCTCCACTTACTCCACGGCTTCTCCCAAAAGCTGACCTTGGCATATCCGTCATCCCGGACTTGATCCGGGATCCATTCAGCACTCCCTATCTGGCGTAGTGCAAAATGGATCCTGACCTTCGTCAGGATGACGCCCGTGACGATTGGCAGGTTTGCGACCAATTGAGGACGCCAAACACCATTCATCTGACACCCAATAGCAGACTTAACAGGCTAGCGTGTTGGCAACATGCTGATCCAGAGGTCGTTCTGCCAGTCCTCATATCCAAGCAACGCCCCAAATTGCCATTCGCGCTCATGCGTCCAATCTCCAGGCCTATCGAGAAGTTCGATCATCGCAACAACACGCCATTGCTCGCCCGGAAGCGTGTAGAAAATCCTATCTAGGAACCGATCTGCAAGTTGTGTGGGCCTTGTTTGAACTGTCTTTTCAAAGCGTCCAGTGGCAACATGACGATCAAACATCGCTAGGTAGCGGGCAACGCATTCTGGCTGATCTTCTTGGCCAAAAGACGCGAAATAGGAGAGCGGCTTGCTACCCCTCAGCATGAGACCCAATTCCCGATTTGTATGAACAAGATAAGGAAGGTTGCGGAGGCTTTCTGGCAGCATTGCCAATCTTACCTCTCAAATACAGCGTATCCAATGTCCTCTTTCCGCGAACTTCCATCCGTAAGCCGCCGTTCCGCTACCCACCCCAAATCCGTCATTCCCGCGCAGGCGGGAATCCATCTCCTGACCTCGCATCTGGTCCGAAGCTGGTGAGATGGATCCCCGCCTGCGCGGGGATGACGCTGTGAAACAGGTGGCCAGCTTCCCACCCAAATCCCACCCGGTGAAGGCTGTGATTTTCCTGTTCTTCGAAAGCAAGAGATGATGGAGGACGGTCGAGCGCCGCGCGGTTCATGCGCGCGGCGCCGTGAAGAAGGCGGAGGAAGGACAGGTCGCACGCCGCCGCCAGACCAGCAGCCAAGCCGCCATCCCGCCCGCGCCCTCCCCAGGGGCGCCGGCAGGATTAGATCGGATCAGTTGGCCTTGGACAGGTCCACCTTCTCGACCCATTCGGGGTAGAAGGTCGGTTCGCGGTTGGACCAGCCGACCGCCGTGGCGGCCGCCTCGCTGATCGACTGCAACAGCAGCCGGCGCTTTTCCGGGTGAAGATGCGGCAGGCTCGCCGCCGCGCAGAAGGCGCCCGGCAGCCAGGGCCGCGCCCCCGCCCCCAACAACCGCTCATAGAGGAAGCGATAGGCCGAGAAGCTCGCCAGCCGGTCCTGCCCCAGGTCAAAGGCGGACACCGTCACCAGCGGCGCCATGAACGGCTCCACCTGGTCCAGCCCGCTATCGTCGGGAACATGCGCCTTGATCTCGTCCAGCCGGCCATAGATGCGCGCCTGGGCGCGGATGCTGGCTTCCTCAACCATGTCGCGCGACCATAGCTTCATCGCGTCGCGGCGATGCAGCCCGATGTCCAGCGATCTGCGAATATATCTTTGCGTGGCCGACGGGAAACTGGCGAATTCCCGCAATTCCGCCAGGGTAATGGCCCCGTCCGCCGGTCTTGCACTCGTGCCCATTGCTCATGCCCTCCGACTTGAAGTCGATCAGCAGAACATGCGCCTCACATGGTTAGCAAAGGCTTAACGGGCACCTGTCCCACCGATTGTCACAAGGGACCAGATTTCGTTTTGCAGTGCAACATGATATTTTTGTGAAATGCGACGGACGGAGGATTATGCCCGCGCTTCAACCGCTTCGGGCGCCAGCAACCAGGCGAGGCCGGCCGTCGCATCATCGAAGATCCGCAGATAGGGCTGCGTCATTTCGCGCTTCACCTGCAACCGGGTGATCGCGCTGCCGGTGATGATGGCGATCCGCCGCGCCTTGGGGAAATCGCCCAGATTCGCGCGGAAGGACGCGACCGCCTCCTGCGGCTGGGCGCTGCTGGCGCTCATGTCCATGCGCAGCAGATAGCCCGGCTTGAACCCCTCGGCCAGGAAGCGGGCCTTGCACTCGCGGGCATAGGCCGCGACTTCCTCCGCGGTGAACAGCTTGGACCATTTGATGTCCAGCAGGTTCAGATCATGGCGAAATTCGATGTGGTACATGGCGCAGTCTCCTGCGCGCTCCCTGCCATGACCGGGTTAATATTTCGCCTCCGGGGCGCCCCTGCTCAGGCCGGGCGCCGCTCCAGCACCGCGCCGATCATGCTGCGCCACACCGCCACGTCGCCGGCCCGCGCCATGTCGGCATCGGGTTCGCGCAGCGTGTGCAATATCGCATAGGCATCGTCGACATGGTCGGGCCAGGCCGCATCCACCGCGCCCGCCGCATGGGGATCCTGGCCGCCGCCATTCAGGCTGAGCTGGCGCCCGGCCAGCACGCGGGCAATGCGTTCGATCGCGGGGGTGGTGGAAGTCGGCATCGTCGTCTGCTCCTCTCGCGCGGGAAGCCGGCCTGCCGCCTGATGGCGGTCGGGGCCGCGCTTGCCCGACTGGAATAACATGGATTTTCGCGGTCCGCTATCGGTCAGCGCTCGGGCTTTTCGGGCCGGGGCTTTTCGGGAAACCCCGAAGACGGCACCGGTTCGCCGTCATCGTCCGGCCGGCTGGTCGCGGGCGGGTCCGACGCGTCCATGCTGTCTTCCAGCGCCTCGTCCAGCTTCTTCTCGCTCTCGCGCTTCGTATCGCTCATCTGCGCGTCTCCTTTTCTCCTGCTGGATCAACCGACAGGAGCCAGCGCCGGTTCCCCGCCAGTGCCCCACGCCGCCGCTTCGACCAACCGCCAAGCCGCTTCGACCAGCATCGCGCGCAGGGGGCGACAGCGCCGGCAAGCTGGCGTAGATATCATCCATGACACTTCCCACCGAAGAGGGGCCGCGCGGCGTTTCGCCGACCGCCGCCCTCTATTCCATCATCGGCTTCTGGTTCTTCTACGCGATCCTCATCAGCGTGCGGGCGCTGGTGGTGGGCTTCGACTATCAGGGCGAAATGGCCGCCCGCCGCGCCGTGGTGACATTGATCGGCATCATCGTGACCTGGATTCTCTATCTGGCGATACGCCGGTTCGATGCCAAGCCGCTGGCGGTCCGCATCGTCGCCGCCTTCTCGCTCGCCGCGCCCTTCGCGCTCGCGATGGCGGTCGCCAACTATTATGTCTTCAACATCTATGACCCGATGGGCATGTTTCCCGACATGGACCAGCAGAAATATGAGGCCCAGTCCCATGCGCTGATCTATATCGTCGATGACGCCGTCAGCCGCTATTTCTTCCTGTCTGCCTGGGCCGGTCTCTATCTCGGCCTGTCCTATGCCAGCGAGGCGCATCGCACCGAACGCCGCGCCGCCCGCCTCGAACGCGCCGCGCAACAGGCAGAACTGCGCTCGCTGCGCTATCAGGTGAACCCGCATTTCCTGTTCAACACGCTGAACTCGCTTTCCTCCCTGGTGATGAAGGACCGGCGCGACGAGGCCGAACAGATGATCATGTCGCTCTCCAATTTCTACCGCACCAGCCTCACCGGCGATCCGCTCGATGACGTGCAACTGGAAGAGGAAGTCCATCTCCAGAAACTCTATCTGGATATCGAGGCGGTGCGCTTCCCCGACCGCCTGGCCACCCGGATCGACATTCCCGCCGACCTGCTGACCGCCTGCGTGCCGGGCCTGATCCTTCAGCCTCTGGTCGAAAATGCGATCAAATATGGCGTCTCGCGCACATCCAGCCCGGTCGCCATAACCATCCGCGCACGCGAGGAGCATGGCCTGCTGCACCTCACCGTCGCCGACAATGGCGACAAGCCGCCCAGCCCCGGCGATGGCGGCAGTGGCATCGGCCTTGCCAATGTACGCGATCGCCTGTCCGCCCGCTTTGGCGATCAGGGCCGGATCGACTATGGTCCGCAGGCCGATGGCGGCTTTGCCGTCAATCTCTTCCTTCCGCTCAACCGCCGGGGGTGCTGACGCCCATGTCCATCCGCACCATGATCGTCGATGATGAGCCGCTCGCGGTCGAGCGATTGCAGATGTTGTGCGCGCGCGAACCGCGCATCGCGCTGGTCGGCACCGCCAATGATGGCGAGGCGGCGTTGCGCCTGGTCGAAGGGCTCAAGCCCGACCTGCTGCTGCTCGACATCGCCATGCCGCTGCTCGACGGCATCGGCGTCGCCCGTGCGATCAGCCAGATGGGCATCCGCCCGGCGATCATCTTCGTCACCGCCTTCGAAAGCTTCGCGGTCGAAGCGTTCGATCTTGCCGCGGTCGATTATCTGCTGAAACCCGTCGCCCATGATCGCCTGACCCGCGCGGTCGACCGGGTCGAACAGGCGCTGCGCAGCCGCGATGGCGAGGATGGTGCTACGCCCGCCCCGGCCGAACCCGCGCCCGAATGGGCCGAGGAATTCTGGGTGCCGCACCGCTCCGAACTGGTCCGCATCGCCGCCGACCAGATCGACCGGATCGAGGCGGAGCGCGACTATATGCGCCTCCATGTCGGCGCCCACTCCTATCTGCTGCACCAGACCATCAGTTCGTTGGAGGAACGGCTCGATCCGCAGGCGTTCGTCCGCCTGCACCGCTCGCACATCGTCCGCCGCCCGCATATCGCGCGGCTGCGTCACGATGGCAGCGGCGTCTGGTTCGCGGCGCTCGCCGACGGCAATGAGATCCGCATCGGCCGCACCTATCTCGCCAATGCGCGGGCCATGACCGGGCGCTGAGAGGCCTTTTAGGAATGTCCTGACGGGTCCGCACCCCCAGCCGACCACCCATCAGGATAGAATGTCCGGGCGGTCGGGTGGGGGTGCGGGCCGGCGCCGAACTGAAAATGCGCCCTTCCGCGCATTTTCCAAACGCCCGCTACCCGATCAGTAGATCCACTGGATGCGGGTCAGCACCGTGTCGCTCTCGCCGCGCTCGCCGAACCGGTCGAGCCAGCTATGGCCCCAGGTCGCGCCGAATTTCCAGCGCGTCGTCGCCCACCAGTTGAGGCCCAACATCGTCTTCTTGAAGCGGCCACCCTCGATGCCATTATCGTCCAGGTCCATTTCCGAATAGCGCGCCACCAGTTCCGGCGCGCCCCAGCGGCCCCTGGGAATGACGCGCCGGGCATAGCCGACATTGCGGTCATAGGGCCGGGTCTCTCCGGTCAATATCCAGCTGCCGGTGACATACCAGCCATGGAAGACCGGATCGCGAAATTCGCGCGAATTGGTCCGGTTCAATATATATTCGCCCAGGAACGAGACCGGCCCGACATTCAGCAGCGCCTCGCCGGCAAAGCCGTCGCTGCTCTGCGCCGCGAATTTCCCGGTGTCGATCGCGACGTCGCCGACATTGGTTTCCGCTCGGCCGCTATAGCGGATCGTGCCGTCCGCCGCGGCATGGCGATAGGCCACGCCGACATGCAGGAACTCGTTGCGGTCCGGCACGTCCCAGATCAGCCCGGTCATGCGCGCCGAATAGTCCCAGCCACGATCGGTCGAGCTGCCGAAATCCCAGCTATCCTTGTAGGCCCCCGCCGAAAAGGTCGCCGCCTTGTTCGCGCCCAGCACCTGGACGAAGCGGACGCCGAAATTGCGCGACGTGAAAAAGGGCGTCAGCACGCGCTCGCTATGCGGCAGGTTCGCCGAATCCCCGACCATTTCGTAGGAGAATGTCTCCTTGGTCTTCCCCAGTGTCATCTTGGTGCGGCTGCCCAGCGGAAAGGTCAGCGACGCATCGGTCAGCTTCCATTTCTGCTCGGGGTTGGTGTCGAACCCCTTATATTCGCCGCTGACCTGATAACTTACCCGATAATCGCCGCCGACCGATCCGATCAGGCTGAGCCGCGCCGATCGCACCTGAAACTCGTCCTCCTGCCGGCCGATCTGGCTTTCATTGACCGCATCCTGGCTGAAATCGGTCCAGTCGCCGATCAGCGACAGGCCCAGGCGGATCTTGAAGAAGGGCAGTTCCTTGTTCGGGTCGGCGGGCTTGGCCGGCGCGAAATCGGGGACGACATAGCTCGGCGTGTCGTCCACCGCATGCACGTCGCCGCCGCTATGATGGCCGATCGGCTCATAGAGCGATTCCGTGCTCTGCGCTCGGACATCGGGCGCGCATAGCCCCCCGGCCATCAGCATTGCCATGATGACGGGCGAAGTGCCGGGAAGACGCGCGCGCATGATCTATTTCCCCTTGAACCTGTCCCTTCTGATCGTCGCAAATCCGGGGTTCCGCCATCGGGGGAAATACCGAGAATGGCCGGGGCGACGGGCCTTTTCCCACGCAAAAAGGGCCCGGCTCGCGCCAGGCCCTCTCCCTCCCTTGGCGGGATGATGGGCGTCAGTTGCCGACCACCGGCCGGGCATCCTTGGCATCGGCATAGCGTTCGTTGGTCTGGGCGCGGGCGATGGCGGTCGCGATCGGCGCCTCGACCTGGGCGATCGCCGCCGCGCGGCACGCGCTCATGGTGTTGATGTCGGTGCTGAAGCAGACCCGGCTGGCCGCACGGGAGATGCGGGTGCGCAGTTCCTGCTGGTCGGCGTGGCGCGTGAGGTCCAGGTCACCGAAGCGGACCTCGGTGGTGCGGCCGTTGGACGTGAACTCCTCGGCCGAAGCGATGCCGGAACCGGCCAGCAGGGCGGCGGCGGCACTCAGGGCAGTGATGATCTTGGCGGTGGCGAACATGGCGTGTCTCCTCAAAACTGTCATGGCATCCGGCCTGCGTCGTCAGGGGGCATCGACATGCCGGATGCGAACGGTTCGGCGGGGGTCTTGTGGGGGCGTTGCGCCATGTCCCGTTCGCCCATCCTGTGTACACGCCCGGCCGTCTCGCCGCTCGTCCGCTTCGACCGGCAACCCTCGGCATCGGCCAACGACCGATCCATCGACCAAGCGCGGATTTGCGGGGACGAACGACCGGACGAATGGCATTCGCCTGCGAAACGACAGCCTATTCCCTAGGGGAAATTACGGATATCCAAGGAAAGCGGACATGAAAACGCCCCCGGCGCAAGGGAATGCCGGGGGCGTATCCGGATGCTGTCGGGCACTCCAGATCTTGTCTCAACTGTTACCGTCAACACGGCACCATCGGCCGTGAACCGTCGCTTAACGCGCTGCTCTCTGGCCTGTTTCCATGTCAGAATAACGACAGGACCAGCGCTGCGCACGCCGCTTCGATGACCGGGGCACAGCATCCGCCGGGCGGCATCGGGCGCGGACGAACCGACCACCCCCATCCACCAACGACATCGCGCGCCGTTATCAGGCGTCCAGCGGCGGCAATCCGGCGCGCGCCAACGCGTCCGCCAGATAGGCAGCAAAGGCCGCGTCCCGCCCCGGCAGCCGATGCCGCAGCCAGGCCAGCCCCACCAGTCCCCGCCAGGCATTGAGCGCATCCGGCTCCATCCCCGCCAGCTTGCGATAGCGCCCGACATAATAGGCCGTCGTCGCGTCGCGCAGCTTACCCTCCAGCCGGCCGGCCGACTGCCCCGGCCCGAAGCGCATCAGCATCTCGCTGCGCACCACATCGGCCGCCGGCGCCGATCGCGCCGCCTTGGACCAGTCGATCACCGCCAGCCCGTCGCCGCTGACGATCAGATTGGCCGGATGCAGGTCGCCATGCGACAGCCGGTCACCCTCGATCAACTGGTCCAGCCGGTCGATCGCCGCCGCACGCAGCCGATCGCCGATCGGCGCCATCTCGATATCCTCGGCCAATATCGCCTTGCGGCTGCGCAGCGCGGGCAGGTCATGCCCATGGATGGCCCGCTGCAACGCCGCCATCGCGCCCATCGCCCAGCCGATCCGATGGGGATGGCGGACGATATGATGGAGCAGGTTCGGCCCCTCTATCTCGCTATAGATGATGCCCTGCCGCCCGCCAGCCTCCGCGCGCCCGAACACGCGCGGCACCGGCAGACCGGTCGCCTGGATCGCCTGCGCCGTCGCATGTTCTCGCGCGATGATCCCGGCATCGACGCCGTCATGGAACAGCTTGAGCACCCTGCCCCCCTCCAGCCGATAGACCGCGGCGGAAGCGCCCTCGGCATGAAGGTGGAAGGATCGGGCAGGCTCATGCCCCTCGCCTGTGCCGCACCCGAACAGGCTTGACCAGTGTTTTTGCGCCGATACGCGCCATCAGCGACGCGACCGCCATGTCCGTTCCCATCGCCCGCAGCCCGAGGCCCCGTCCCGCCGCGCTAGAATCGGAAGGACAGATTTCCCCGCCACTGCCAGCTCGACAGGCCGCCCGATCCGATCCCGTAATATTCGCCCGATCCGATCAGCGCGACATTGCCGCGCAACTGGATACGCGTGCCGAACCGGACCGATCCGGTCGCCGGCGTGGTCGCGATCAGGCGCAGGTCCGGCCCCAGGACACGGCCGCCATTGGGGCGCAGATAGGCGAAATCGACGCCACCCTCGACATAGGGGGTGATGACCATGTCATCCGATCGGAACGGCCGGCTGATCTCCAGCGACGTCGCCACCGCGCCATAATCATAGCGCGCATCGCCCTGCAGCACGCGCAGGTCGATATTGCCCACCTGCCCCTGCAGCACATAATCGTCGTGCCAGATGCTGGCATAGCTCCACGACAGGCGGGGCCGCAGCAGGAAGCTGCCGATCGGGCGCTGCGCGCTCATCCCGACCGTGCCCGACAGGGTGAAGCTGTCATGCTTGCCCGACAGCATCAGCACATGCTGTTCATATTCGCCGAAGTTGAAGCCGATGCTGGCATCCAGCACCACGTCCGAATCTGCCATCCGATGCACCATGTATGGCTTCACCGTGATGGAATCGGCCTGCTGGCGCATGCCGCCATTGAAGGATTTATAATCCGAATTGCCGAACTGGATGGCCAGGCCGGCAACGGTGCGCTTGTCGATCCAGCGATCCAGGCCAATATTATACTGGTTCGCGCTGCCCCTGGTCCGGGCGCCGGAACGGTCATCCTTCAGCGTCGAATAGCTCCATTCTCCCCAGGCGGTCCAGCGCCGGCGGGCATTGGCCGCAATCCGGCAGGCCTTCTCGACCAGTTGCGGATCGCCCCGCAGCCGGCCGTCACGCCCGGCCCGGCAGACCTCATCGGCGGTCATCAGCATCGGGCGCCGCTCATCGCGGCCCGGCGCGACACCGGTCGGCGCGATCGGCGGCAGCGTCTCGGGGCGCGGCCGCTGTATCGGCCGCACGGTCGGCCCGCCTACATCCGGGTCAGGACGCAAGCCCGGTATCACCGTGTCGGGATCAGGTCGCAAGCCCGGCGTCACTGTATCCGGATCGGGTCGCAAGCCCGGCGTCACCGTATCCGGGTCAGGCCGCAGGCCCGGCGTCACCGTATCCGGATCAGGTCGCAGCCCCGGCGTCACCGTATCCGGGTCAGGCCGCAGACCCGGCGTCACCGTATCGGGATCGGGCCGCAAACCCGGCGTCACCGTATCGGGATCAGGCCGCAGGCCCGGCGTCACCGTATCGGGATCGGGCCGCAAACCCGGCGTCACCGTATCCGGGTCAGGCCGCAGCCCCGGCGTCACCGTATCCGGGTCAGGCCGCAAGCCCGGCGTCACCGTATCCGGGTCAGGCCGCAGACCCGGCGTCACCGTATCCGGGTCAGGCCGCAAGCCCGGCGTCACCGTATCCGGGTCAGGCCGCAGACCCGGCGTCACCGTGTCCGGATCGGGTCGCAAGCCCGGCGTCACCGTATCCGGATCAGGCCGCAGCCCCGGCGTCACCGTATCCGGGTCAGGACGCAAGCCCGGTGTCACCGTATCCGGATCAGGTCGCAAGCCCGGTGTCACCGTATCCGGATCAGGCCGCAAGCCCGGCGTCACCGTGTCCGGATCAGGACGCAGTCCCGGCGTCACCGTATCCGGGTCAGGACGCAGTCCCGGCGTCACCGTATCCGGGTCAGGTCGCAGTCCCGGCGTCACCGTATCCGGATCAGGCCGCAGACCCGGCGTCACCGTGTCAGGATCAGGACGCAGACCCGGCGTCACCGTGTCAGGATCAGGCCGCAGTCCTGGCGTCACCGTATCCGGATCGGGCCGCAAGCCCGGTGTCACCGTATCCGGGTCAGGTCGCAGACCCGGCGTCACCGTATCCGGATCAGGACGCAAGCCCGGTGTCACCGTATCGGGATCAGGCCGCAGGCCCGGTGTCACCGTATCCGGGTCAGGCCGCAAGCCCGGCGTCACCGTATCCGGATCAGGACGCAGCCCCGGCGTCACCGTATCCGGATCAGGGCGCAGGCCCGGCGTCACCGTATCGGGATCAGGTCGCAGACCCGGCGTCACCGTGTCCGGGTCAGGCCGCAGACCCGGCGTCACCGTGTCCGGGTCAGGCCGCAGACCCGGCGTCACCGTGTCCGGATCAGGACGCAAGCCCGGCGTCACCGTGTCAGGATCAGGCCGTATTTCAGGTGTTGGCGTATCCGGGTCCGGGCGGACTTCCGGTGTCACCGTATCGGGGTCTGGTCGCGCCTCGGGCGTAATGGGAACGGGCACCGGCCGCAGTTCGGGCGTGACGATTTCGGGATCGGGGTGCCGTTCCGGGGTCACCGTGTCGGGGTCAGGCCGCAAACCTGGCGTCACCGTATCCGGATCAGGCCGCAGCCCCGGCGTCACTGTATCGGGGTTCGGGCGCAGTTCCGGCGTCACGGTCTCGGGCAAGGGCCGCAATCCGGGCGTGATCAAATCCGGATTGGGGCGCAACCCCGGCGTTACCGTATCCGGCAAGGGGCGCAGCCCCGGCGTCACCGTATCCGGGTTCGGCCGCAATTCCGGCGTCACGGTCTCGGGCAAGGGCCGCAGGCCGGGCGTGATCAAATCCGGATTGGGGCGCAACCCCGGCGTTACCGTATCCGGCAAGGGGCGCAGGCCGGGCGTCACCGTATCCGGGTTCGGCCGCAATTCCGGCGTCACCAGATCAGGCAGTTCCGGGTCCGGCCGGTTCCAGTGATCGGGGAAATTGATGCCGCCCGGATGCTGGTCGGCCGAATCGACGAAATTGTCATATTCCGCATATTCGGTGCGAATATGGGCGAACAGATTATGGGTGCCGCCATTTTCCCGCACGATGGGCGATACCGTCAGGTGCAGGCCGGTATCGGGCTGGGTCCAACTGTCCACCCGCTCCGCGGTCTCGGGAAAGACGACGAAAAACTCGCCCGGATCGACGCCGGACAGCCACACCGAATGGTCCTTGCCCTCGGTCCAGCCCAGGAAGATGATCCGCCCCGCGGGCGTCTCGCTCTGGGCCATGGCCCCCGTCGTCGCCAATGTCATGCCCGCGACGCTGCCCGCCACGCTCAGGACGCCCGCATGCCAATGGAGCCGCCAATAGGTCATGCCCCGTTTCTACGTGCGATCCCATAGCCGCTGCCATCCATGGAAATCCCGAGACAGGCCGAGACGCCCCCGCAGCCGAACCAGAAACGCCCTCCGGCCGGCGCAGCGCGCCATCGTCCACGCCCGGCCATCTTCCCCTGGCCGCTCCCCCTTCCTATCTTGCCTCCCGACCGGGCAACGCCCCCTTGCCCCCACGGAACAAATCTGGAACAACGCCCCCATGAGTCTGACCCATATTTCGGTGCGCGGCGCGCGCGAGCACAACCTCAAGGGCGTGGACGTCGATCTGCCCCGCGACAGCCTGATCGTCATCACCGGCCTCTCGGGCTCGGGCAAGTCCAGCCTCGCCTTCGACACCATCTATGCCGAGGGGCAGCGCCGCTATGTGGAGTCGCTCTCCGCCTATGCGCGCCAGTTCCTGGAGATGATGCAGAAACCCGATGTCGAGCATATCGAGGGCCTCTCCCCCGCCATCTCGATCGAGCAGAAGACCACCAGCCGCAACCCGCGCTCCACGGTCGCGACCGTCACCGAGATATACGACTATATGCGCCTGCTCTGGGCGCGCGTCGGCATCCCCTATTCGCCCGCCACCGGCGAGCCAATCAGCGCGCAAACTGTCTCGCAGATGGTCGACCGGGTGATGCTCCTGCCCGAAGGCACCCGTTTCTACCTGCTCGCCCCGGTCGTGCGCGGGCGGAAGGGCGAATATCGCAAGGAACTGGCCGAGTGGCAGAAGGCGGGCTACACCCGCGTCCGCATCGACGGCGAGCTCTACCTGATCGAGGATGCCCCCGCCCTCGACAAGAAATACAAGCATGACATCGAGGTCGTGGTCGATCGCCTGGCGGTCAACGCCGACATGGCCACCCGCCTCGCCGACAGTTTCGAGCAGGCGCTGAAACTCGCAGACGGCCTCGCCTTTGTCGACCTGGCCGAGGGCGTGGTCCCCGGCCGCGAGGATGAAGCCCAGTCCGCGGGCAAGATGAAGAATGCCGGCATCCCCGCCAACCGCATCGTCTTTTCCGAGAAATTCGCCTGCCCGGTCAGCGGCTTCACCATATCCGAGATCGAGCCGCGCCTCTTCTCCTTCAACGCGCCCATGGGCGCCTGCCCGGCCTGCGACGGCCTGGGCGAGCGGCAGGAGTTCGACCCCGAACTGGTCGTCCCCAACGAAGCCCTCTCCCTGAAGAAGGGCGCCGTCGTCCCCTGGGCCAAGTCCAACCCGCCCAGCCCCTACTACATGCAGGTCTTGGGCTCCCTCGCCAAGGAATTCGGCTTCTCCCTCGACACCCCCTGGGCCGAGCTGCCGGGCGAAGTGAAGCTCATCATCCTCCACGGCACCGGCGGCAAGCCCGTCACCCTGCGCTTCGTCGACGGCAAGAAGAGCTACGAGGTCAAGAAGCCGTTCGAGGGTGTGATCGGCAACCTCAACCGCCGCCTGCTCCAGACGGAATCCGCCTGGATGCGCGAGGAACTGAGCAAATATCAGACTGCCATGCCCTGCGAGACCTGCCATGGCGCGCGCCTCAAGCCCGAGGCGCTCGCGGTCAAGATCGCCGGCGAGGACATCTCCGTCTCCACCCGCCGCTCGGTGGTGGACGCGCTCGCCTTCTTCACCGCGATGCCCGACGCGCTCAATGACCAGCAGAACCAGATCGCCCGCGCCATCCTCAAGGAAATTGTCGAGCGCCTCGGCTTCCTCAACAATGTCGGCCTCGACTATCTGAACCTCGACCGCACATCAGGCACCCTGTCGGGCGGCGAAAGCCAGCGCATCCGCCTCGCCAGCCAGATCGGCTCGGGCCTCTCGGGCGTCCTCTACGTCCTCGACGAACCCTCGATCGGCCTGCACCAGCGCGACAATGACCGGCTGCTCGTCACCCTCAAGCGCCTGCGCGACCTCGGCAACAGCGTCATCGTCGTCGAGCATGACGAGGATGCGATCCGCGCCGCCGACTATATTGTCGACATGGGGCCGGGCGCCGGCGTCCATGGCGGCACCATCGTCGCCCAGGGCACCCTGCCCGAACTGCTGGCGCACAAGGACAGCCTGACCGCGGACTATCTCAACGGCACCCGCCGCATCGAAGTCCCCGCCAAGCGCCGCAAGGGCTCGGGCAAGAAGCTCACCGTCCACAATGCCCGCGCCAACAACCTCACCGGCGTCACCGCGTCGATACCCTTAAGCACCTTCACCTGCATCACCGGCGTGTCGGGATCGGGCAAGTCCAGCTTCACAATTGATACGCTGTATGCAGCATCGGCGCGCGCCCTAAATGGAGCCAGAATAATCGCCGGCCCGCATGACAAGATCACGGGCCTGGAAAATTGCGACAAGGTCATCGACATCGACCAGTCGCCGATCGGCCGCACCCCGCGCTCCAACCCGGCCACCTACACCGGCGCCTTCACCAATATCCGCGACTGGTTCGCGGGCCTCCCCGAAGCGCAGGCGCGCGGCTACAAGCCGGGCCGCTTCTCCTTCAACGTCAAGGGCGGCCGCTGCGAAGCCTGCCAGGGCGACGGCGTGCTCAAGATCGAGATGCACTTCCTCCCCGACGTCTATGTCACCTGCGACGTCTGCCACGGCGCCCGCTACAACCGCGAGACGCTGGAGGTGAAGTTCAAGGGGATGAGCATCGCCGACGTGCTCGACATGACGGTCGAGGATGCGGTCGAATTCTTCAAGGCGGTGCCGCCGATCCGCGACAAGATGGCGATGCTCGCCGAAGTGGGCCTTGGCTATATCAAGGTCGGCCAGCAGGCCACGACCCTGTCGGGCGGCGAAGCCCAGCGCGTCAAGCTCGCCAAGGAATTGTCGCGCCGCGCCACCGGCAACACCCTCTATATCCTCGACGAACCCACCACCGGCCTGCATTTCGAGGATGTCCGCAAGCTGCTGGAAGTCCTCCACGCCCTGGTCGAACAGGGCAACAGCGTGGTCGTGATCGAGCATAATCTCGATGTCATCAAGACGGCGGATTATATTATCGACATGGGCCCCGAGGGCGGCGTCAAAGGCGGCGAAGTCGTCGCACAGGGCACGCCGGAGCAGGTGGTGAAGGAGCCGCGCAGCTTTACCGGGCGCTATCTGGCGCCGTTGCTGGGGCTGGAGGCTGTGGCGGCGGAGTAATTGGATCCATCTCGCGACGGAAGCAACAGCAGCCTAAAATAGTGCTGCCTTGCCGCTTAGATTAATATAGCCTATTTAATCGAGGCCGGGTGTGGACCCCGGCCTCTATCGCTAGTGGTGACTCAGGTCGTTCCGCGTATGGACCGCGGCCTGAGTCCCAAGCGCACTATCCACCAGCAAACAAATCGTTGCAAGCGCAAATTCAAATTAAAGCGCCAAATCCGTCGCGCCCACAAAGCTTGTTCTAGCTATCTTTTTACAAAACCAAGGCGATTGCTGGATTTAAAGGCCCATGCTATAAGCTTCAATTGACTGGAATTGTCACATTTCCGGGGTCAAAGCTAAGGAGCACCTCAATGTCCAAGCGCAGCCCACGTTATCCGCGCCACAATCTTTCAAAAGCAATTGAAATGACTAAGAAACTTTTTGATGGCGCACATCAATCCAAGATCGACGTTGACTCTGCCGCCAAGGTTATTGGCTATTCCGGCAGCAGCGGTGGAGCCGCAGCGAGCGCCCTAGGGGCATTGCGCCAGTACGGGCTTGTCGACGGACTGCGCGGCGATATGGCTGTGAGTGATCTAGCCATGAGAATTCTTCAGCCCATGGACGCGAGTGAGTTATCCGCAGCGATCAGAGAAGCAGCCATGAAGCCCGATATTTTTGAGCGCATCATTGCTCAATTCGGAGGCCGCCTTCCCGGATCGGATGAGCCAATTCGATCATTCCTAATTCGACAGGAGGGCTTTTCGACTAGTGGCGCTGACGAACTGATCGACACACTTCGATCAACTTTATCGATGACTGCTCAAACGATTGATACATCGGCTCAGACTGCGACGGCGGAACCTGAGACCGAACAAGGCGCACCTCCAGCGGATAATACACGCCGCAATCAGCTTCAACCTTCTGAGTTCCCAGAACGCGGTGAGCTTATAACGCTTCCGCTTGGCCTATTCTGTAAAGCGGAATTGAGACTGATAGGAGAGGTGACTGACGCCTCATATGCTCGGCTCATCAAACACCTTGAACTACTCCGCGAAATTGCAGCCGAGGAGGGAAGTCAATAACCATTAAATATTCGATGGAGGCCGCGATCACGATTCAGCGCAACAGCTTACTAGACTCCAAAATAATCCCAAACACTCTCCAAACCGGACCAATCCCTACCGCCTTCAATCGACACCACCCCACATCCCTGATACCCTGCCCGCATGACCAAACTCACCCCCATCGAGTCCGAGTTCGCGACGACCGAGGATGCGGAAGCCCATGACGCATGGGTCCGAGCCAAGGTGGAACGCGCACTGGCCTCCACCAAGCCGCGCATCCCGCATGACGCAGTCATGGCCAAGGCGCAGGCCGTTCTCGACAAATATAAATGACCCTGCCGGTCGTCTGGGATGACGAAGCCGAAACGGCCCTCCTGACCATCCTCGACTATATCGGGCCGCGCAACAAAGCGGCGGCCGATCGCCTCTATGCCGCCATCCGCCACACCGCCGACAATCTGCCCAGCCACCCCTATGCGCATCGCCCCGGCCGCACGCCCGGCACGCGCGAAGCCGTAGTTCACCCCAATTATATCCTCATCTACCGCGTCGCGATCGAGATATTGACGCTCGTCCACGCCCGCCAGCAATATCCCTGATCCCGCGAACAGCCGCGACGCAGGAATTGGCCTCCAGTGCGCCCAGACGGAGCCGGAGTCGAAGACGACCGCAGGGCAAAAGGGCGTTTTTCGAGTAACTCTAAACGAGACAAGGGGCTCGGTTCGACGCAGCGAACTCAAAGTACGTGAGCACCGGAACGCAGAAAGGCGCGCTTTGCAGGCCCGCATGGGCGCATTGGTGGCCAATTCCTATTCCGCTGTCCTACACCCCGCCTTTCTGCCTACCCTTCCGGCAACGCGTCCTCTTTCCCTGAAAGGGCCTTGCCATGTCCTGCGCATTTCCGCCGATCACGCCGCCCCTGCCGGACACCATCCCCACGCCCGATCCGCAGCGGCGGGTCGATGGCTGGAGCCCGGCGCGCCAGCGGCGCTTCCTGGAGATACTCGCCGCCACCGGCGTCATCATGCTCGCCTGCGAAGGGGTGCGCATCACCGCGCGCTCGGCCTACACGCTGCGCATCCGCCATGACGGCGCCGCCTTTCGCCTCGGCTGGGACGCCGCGATCCTGATCGCCCGCGCCCGCCTTGCCGACGATCTCCTGTCGCGCGCGATCATGGGCAGCGAGGAGACGATCCGCAAGGATCCCGACAATTATGAGGTCCGCCGCCACCGCCATGACAATCGCCTCGCCATGTCGATGCTCGCGCGGCTCGATCGCATGGCCGACAGCCCGCCCGAAGGGTCGGATGCCGCGCTCGCCCGTGTCGTGGCCCAGGATTTCACCGCCTATCTCGACCTCATCTGCCCGGCCGAGGAGGCCGACAAGGAGTCCGAACTGATCGGCCTGCCGCGCACCGGCATGGAGCGCATGGCCCGCGACATGGCCGACGCCCGCCTGCTCAACGGCGACCAGCCCGAGACGCCCGAACCCGTCGCGCCGGAAGCCGCACCCGCCCTCGCCCCCGCCGCCTCGGTCGCGCTCTTCATCGCCGCCCGGCTGGCGCTCCAGCCCGGTGCGAAACGCCCGCCTGTGCAGCCCGGAATCTCGCCCTTTTCCGACCGGAATGAACGGTGTGAACTTCCGCCCCATATCCACCGCGCCGACCTGCCGCCGGAGGAGGCCGCGACCCGTTTGCGCGGCGTCTGGTGGGATGAGGATCGCGAGCAACTCCGCACCGATTACCCCGCCCCGCCCGGCTTCACCGGCGACCAGAGCGAGGATTATTACGATATCGACGAGTATGACCGCGCCCTGACACAAGCCGAGGAGGCCGCCTATGCCGCGGAGTTGGAGGCGCAGGCCCGCCCCTATGAGGAGGCCGCCACCCGCGCCCGCGACGCCCGTTTCGGCTTCGCGCCGGGCAGTGACGAGGAAATCGCCGTGCTGGAAGCGGCCGGTTACGAGCTTCTGAGCGAGGATGAGGAAGACGAGGAGGAAGAGGAGGATGCGGCGGCAGCCCCCGCCGAAACGGCCAGTGATTTGCCAGGACGCCCGCAATGCCGTACAAGGGCGCTGCTATAGTCGCAAATCGACGGTCTTCGGCGCTTTGCGGCACCTATCTCCCTCTTTCCCTGCCCCTCTAGCGACCCGGCGTGCCCGCCATGGGTCCGCCGCATGAAAGAAGGAAATATCATGAGCAGCATCACCGGAACCGTGAAGTTCTTCAACGCCGACAAGGGCTATGGCTTCATCGAGCCCGACACCGGCGGCCAGGACGCGTTCGTCCACATCAGCGCGGTCGAGCGCGCCGGCCTCGCCACCCTGCGCGAGAAGGACCGCGTCACCTATGACCTCGAGCAGGACAAGCGCGGCAAGATGGCCGCGGTGAACATCGCCCACGCCGAATAATCGGCCGATCAGGCCGGGCGCCGCCGCGCGGTGGCGCCTGGTCCCGATTTATCCGGCCCGGTCAGATATAATCCTCGGCAATGCTGGCGCCGAGCAGGATCAGGTTCGCCGCGATCAGCATCGCCATGTTCGCGCGCCGGCTCCGCACCCGCAGCAGCGCGACCAGCAGGGTCAGCAGCCCCACCAGCCCGCCCAGCAGGATCGGCGCGGCATAGGGGGCAAGCGGTCCGGCGGGGGCATCGGCCACCGGCCTCACCTCCTCCAGCACGCCCTGGCCGATCGTGACCGCGACATTGGCCAGCAGCAGCCCGCCGATCACCATCCGCTTCTGCCGGTCATACCAGTCGTCGAAATCGGGCCATTGTTCCGGCTCGTCGGGAAAGATCAGCGACGCGGCAAGATGATAGACGCCCACGATCGCGAGCACCACGACCAGCGTCAGATAGCTCGCATCCATCTGGTCCCGCATGATATAGGCGCTGCCCCAAAAGCTGGTGAGGTCCAGCAGCACGAACAGTCCCAGCAGCGGCGTCAGCCAGCCGATCCGCACCGGCTTGGCGGTCCGCTTGAGCTTGAGCGCGCGGGCAAAGCCGCCCAGCACCTCGGCGATCGCCAGCCCCAGCAGCAGCCCGAACACCGCGAACACCAGATCGAATGCCGACATTGCCACCCCCTTGTCACGGCGGCCCCCGCCACCGTCCGTCGCAAGACTAGCAAGGCCCGTCGCGGACGCAATCACGCTCGGAACCCTTGCCGCCGACGCCGGTTCTTTTCCCCGACTGGCAACCAAGGAGTTCCCCATGATCCGCACCCTGATTTTCGGCGCCATCGCCGGCTATGTCGGCAAGAAGCTCTATGACGACGGCAAGCTCACCGAGTTCAAGGACGACCTCGTCGCCCGTTACAACGACGCCAAGGCGAAGCTGGAGGACCAGCGCATCCAGGACAGCCCGGCTCCGGTCGTCACCCCGGCCACGGCCAGCGGCGCCTCGCCCCTGGCGCACTGACACCCATCCTCTCGGCGGCGCGCCTCCTCGACGCGCCGTTGATGCCGTCCGCTCGCTGCCGCACTCCCCTCTCGATGGCAGCGGCGGGCGGTTTCGCGTTTCCGATCAGTATCTTGGCGCAACCTTCGCGTCGCTTGCGGGTTCTCCTCCCGACAGGGAAAAGAAGAGGAGACTATCCCGTGCGTACCCCCATAATGGCGCTTGCCGCCCTTGCCATGCTCCCGCTCGGCGCCTGCGCCTCGGACAATTATGGCGGCGGCTATGGCTATGACCGCCCCGGCGGCTACAACCGCCCGCCCGGCGGCCGTGACCGCGACCGGGATCGCCGCCCGCCGCGCCGCCATCTCGGCGACAATGACCAGATCTACCGCGACCGCGACGGCCGCTATTATTGCAAGCGGGATGACGGCACCACCGGCACCATCGTGGGCGCCATCGCCGGCGGCGTGCTCGGCAATGTCATCGCTCCCGGCGGGTCCAAGACGCTCGGCACCATCCTGGGCGGCGCCGGCGGCGCCCTTGCCGGCCGGGCCATCGACAAGAACGACATCAACTGCGAATAAGCATTTCCAAGTCAGATGGTCACATCTGACGACCAGGGAAATGCGGCAAACAAGCAATCAAAAAAAGGGCGTGGGGATCGCTCCCCACGCCCTTTCCTACTCAGGCCAATTCGGCTTACAGCTTGCCGGTCAGTTCCGGCACCACCTTGAACAGATCACCGACCAGGCCGATGTCAGCCACCTGGAAGATCGGCGCATCTTCGTCCTTGTTGATGGCGACGATGGTCTTGCTGTCCTTCATGCCGGCCAGATGCTGGATCGCACCGGAAATGCCGACGGCGATATAGACTTCCGGCGCGACGATCTTGCCGGTCTGGCCGACCTGATAGTCGTTGGGGACGTAGCCCGCGTCGACCGCAGCGCGCGAGGCACCGACGGCCGCGCCAAGCTTGTCGGCCAGCGGCATGATATATTCCTCGAAGGTCGGACCGTCCTTCAGCGCGCGGCCACCCGACACGATGATCTTGGCGCTGGTCAGCTCGGGCCGTTCCAGCTTGGCGATCTCGGCGCCGACGAAAGAGGAAATGCCCTTGTCGCCGGTCGAGGCCACGGCTTCCACCGCGCCATTGCCGCCTTCCTTGGCCGCCTTTTCAAAGGCCGTGCCGCGAACGGTGATGACCTTCTTGGCATCCTTCGACTTGACCGTCGCAATCGCGTTGCCGGCATAGATCGGACGGGTGAAGGTATCTTCGCTTTCGACCGACAGGATGTCGCTGATCTGCATGACGTCCAGCAGGGCGGCGACGCGCGGCGCGATATTCTTGCCGTTGCTGGTGGCCGGCGCGACGAACGCGTCATGATGGCCCATCAGTTCGACGATCAGCGGCGCGACATTCTCTGCCAGCGCATGACCAAAGGCCGCGTCGTCGGCGACATGGACCTTGCCCACGCCGGCAATCTTGGCGGCTTCGGCGGCAACGCCGTCGACACCCTGGCCAGCGACCAGCAGATGGACTTCGCCCAGCTTGGCTGCGGCGGTCACGGCGGAAAGGGTCGCGTCCTTGACGGCGCCGCCCTCATGTTCAACCCAAACGAGCGTCTTCGTCATGCTGCAACTCCCAGAGCCTTGAGCTTGGCCACCAGTTCATCGACATCGGCAACCTTGATGCCGGCCGAACGCTTGGGCGGTTCAGAGACCTTGAGCGTCTCCAGACGGGCGGCGATATCGACGCCGTAATCAGCCGGGGTCTTGTTCGACAGCGGCTTGGACTTGGCCTTCATGATGTTCGGCAGCGAGGCATAGCGCGGCTCGTTGAGGCGCAGGTCGGTGGTAATGATCGCCGGGGTGTTGAGCTTCACCGTCTCCAGGCCGCCATCGACTTCGCGGGTGACGTTGACCTTGTCGCCCTCGACCTCGACCTTGCTGGCAAAGGTGCCCTGCGGCAGGTTCAGCAGCGCGGCGAGCATCTGGCCGGTCTGGTTGCTGTCATCGTCGATCGCCTGCTTGCCCAGGATGATCAGGCCAGCGCCTTCCTCTTCCTGAACCTTGGCGAGCAGCTTGGCAACGCCCAGCGGTTCGACTTCGTCATCGGTCTGGATCAGGATGGCGCGGTCCGCGCCCATCGCCAACGCCGTGCGCAGCGTTTCCTGCGCCTTGGCGACGCCGATCGATACCGCCACCACCTCGGTCGCCGCGCCCTTTTCCTTCAGGCGAATGGCTTCCTCGACGGCGATCTCGTCGAACGGGTTCATGCTCATCTTGACATTGGCCAGGTCCACGCCCGTGCCATCCGCCTTCACGCGCGGCTTTACGTTATAGTCGATAACCCGCTTCACGGGCACAAGGATCTTCATTTCAACATCCTCCATTTTCACGCCATCGCCCGCCAACGCGAACACGGACGTGGGCGACCCGTTTCCAGGTCACCCACGCCCTATGGCGTATCTTCTCAGGTGATTAGGGGGCTCAGGCCGCCTTCCTCACTTCTGCCACGATCTTCTTGGCCGCATCGCCCAGATCATCGGCGGGGACGATCGGCAGACCCGAATTGGCCAGAATGTCCTTGCCCTGCTGGACGTTGGTGCCTTCCAGGCGGACAACCAGCGGGACCGACAGGTTCACTTCCTTGGCAGCTTCGACGATGCCATTGGCAATGATGTCGCACTTCATGATGCCGCCGAAGATGTTGACCAGAATGCCCTTAACGGCCGGGTCCTTCAGGATGATCTTGAACGCTGCGGTCACCTTTTCGGTGGTGGCGCCGCCACCCACGTCCAGGAAGTTGGCGGGGAATTCGCCATTCAGCTTGATGATGTCCATGGTCGCCATGGCGAGGCCAGCGCCGTTCACCATGCAGCCGATGTTACCGTCGAGCTTGATGTAGGCGAGGTCATACTTCGACGCTTCGACTTCGGCAGCATCTTCCTCGGTCAGGTCGCGCAGTTCGGCGATGTCCTTGTGACGGAACATGGCGTTGCCGTCGAAACCGACCTTGGCGTCGAGGACGAGGAGGTTGCCCTGCTCGGTCAGCGCCAGCGGGTTGACTTCGATCTGCTCGGCGTCGGTGTCGAGGAACGCGGCGTAGAGCGATGCGGCAACCTTCGAAGCCTGCTTGGCGAGGTCGCCGGTCAGGCCCAGGGCAGCGGCAACGGCGCGGCCGTGGTGCGGCTGGAAGCCGGTGGCCGGATCGACCGAGAAGCTGTGGATCTTTTCGGGGGTCGAGTGAGCGACCTCTTCAATGTCCATGCCGCCTTCGGTCGACACGACGAACGCGATGCGGCTGGTGGCGCGATCGACCAGCAGCGCCAGATAGAATTCCTTGGCGATGTCGGCGCCGTCGGTGATGTACAGACGGTTGACCTGCTTGCCTGCGTCGCCGGTCTGGATGGTGACCAGCGTGTTGCCGAGCATGTCGGTGGCGTGGGCCTTCACCTCGTCCAGGTTGAAGGCCAGGCGGACGCCGCCCTTGGCTTCGGGGGCCAGTTCCTTGAACTTGCCCTTGCCGCGGCCACCAGCGTGGATCTGCGACTTCACGACATAGAGCGGCCCGGGCAGCTTCTTGGCGGCCTCGACGGCTTCCTCGACGGTGAAGGCAGCGTGACCGGCGGCGATCGGCGCGCCATACTTGGCGAGCAGTTCCTTCGCCTGATATTCGTGAATGTTCATGGGCTAGCCCGTCCTTTGTTCACAGGAAAACTGTTGAGGCGGGTTAAGCACAGGCGAGGAAGCAGGGCCAGAGCCATTTCGCAAAACGACTTTGCAAAATTGCAAAACCCTTGCGAAGCCCGACCCTGCTTTATTGTGAAATCGGCGTCAGAAGGAGCAGTGAATGGCGGCCTTGCTGGTCACCAGGAAAATCTCCGGATCCTCCAGCGCACGGACTTTATAGAGCAGTTCGTCCATGCTCATCTTGCCCATGTGCGACTTGTGGAGCGAGGCGATCGACTGGAGCCGCCTCAACTGCACCAGGCTGAGCCGATCGACCATGCGTTCGGCCATACAGCCCGCCATTCGCGGCGAAAGACCAGCATCGATCAGCCCGGCGCGCACGCGTGATTCGGGGGAAACGCTGGCGCAGGAGGCCAGCAGAAGGGAGCCGGCGAGCGCGCCGATCGTTGCACGAAAAGATATGATTGCCATGGACATGGCCATGACAGCAGATGGCTGAACAGAGTCTAAATGCGCAGGACAGCCAAAGGAGTTTGCATGGATCGGATATTTTCCGCCCTGTCGGCACGGATCGCCAGTTGGACTGGCCAGCCGCTCGCCTTCATCCTGGCGGTCGGCGTGGTATTGATCTGGGGCGTGACCGGCCCGCTCTTCCACTATTCCGACACTTGGCAACTGGTGATCAATACCGGCACGACCATCGTAACCTTCCTGATGGTCTTCCTGATCCAGAATGCCCAAAACCGCGACGGCGCCGCGATCCAGGCCAAGCTCGACGAACTGATCCGTTCGATCGAGACCGCGCGCAACGACTTCATCGGCATCGAACATCTGACCGAAGCCGAACTGGAGAAAATCAAGAAGATACTGGAGCGCGAATGCGGTGCCGATGGCCCGCATCAGGACGTGATCGATCGCCTGATTTCCCGTCGATAGCGCGATGGCGCAACGATCGGAGGATCAATGCGCCGGAATGATCAGCCTTTCCTGCTGCTCATTCCGCCTGCGATATGCTTCAACCTGATCGATATAACCGCGTGCCAAACCTTCATAAGCAGCGCGCCCCTCGGGCGATGCTGTTGCCTGCGCATTTATCAGCGACATCTGCTGGCGATGCAGCAGATAGTTGACGTCCGTCTCCATCGGTTCGCCCTCCTCCCGTATTTTTCGAAAGTGCGGTCGGCACGCTGACGCGATGCGAGTCGCGGCAACGGCAGGGCGATAGTAGCATGAAGGTTAATGCTACGCGATTCCCCTCACCCCGCGCCCCGCGCGACCGATCGCGGCGTTGGCGCGCAACGGAGGACCGCATAACCGCACAGCGCGGACAGCAAGGATCCGCCAAGGATGCCGATCTTGGCCTCCTCGACCAGCAATGGCTGCCCCGGAAAGGCGAGCGCACCAATGAACAGGCTCATGGTAAAGCCAATGCCGCACAGCAACGCCATGCCGTAAATCTGCACCCAGGTCGCACCCGAAGGCCGCGCCGCGATGCCCAGCTTCTGCGCCAGCCAGATACTGCCGAACACACCCAGTTGCTTGCCAAGCAGCAGCCCCAGCGCCACGCCGATCGGCAAGGGGCTGAGCAGAGCGCCGATCGCCTCGCCATTGAGCGTGATGCCGGCATTGGCGAAGCCGAAGAGCGGCACGATCAGATAGGCGCTCCAGGGATGGATCAGATGTTCCAGACGATGGAGCGGACTGTCCACCGCATCCGGCGCCCCCGGCGTGCGATTGACCGGAATGGTGATGGCGGCAAGCACGCCCGCGATCGTGGCATGCACGCCCGACAGCAGCATCAGATACCAGAGCAGCAGGAAGCCGATGAGATAAGGTGCCAAGGCCCGCACACCGACGCGGTTCATGCCGAACATGACCAACAGGACGGTAAAGGCACCGGCCAAAGCCATGACATCCAGCCCTTGGCTATAGGCCAGCGCAATGATCGCGACCGCGCCCATATCGTCGACGATCGCAACCGCGGTCAGGAACAGCTTGATCGATGCGGGAGCCCGCGATCCCAGCAGCGCCAGAACCCCAATCGCAAAGGCAATATCGGTCGCTGCCGGGATCGCCCAGCCGCGCGCCAGGGCCGGCTCCCCAGCCGTAACGGCCAGATAGACCAGCGCCGGCGCGATCATGCCCGCCCCCGCCGCGATGAAAGGGAGGCGCCGCCTCTCCCAGGTGGACAGGCCGCCATCGACGAACTCACGTTTGATCTCCAACCCGACGAGCAGGAAGAAGATCGCCATCAGTCCGTCATTGACCCACAAATGGATCGTCATGGGACCGAGTGCGGGAGCAAGCACCGGCCCCGTCACCATATGGAAGATGTCATGATAGACATGGCCGGCAGCACCCGGAAGATTCGCCATGATCATTGCGATCGCGGCCGAAATCATCAGCAAGACGCCACTGCCTGCTTCTCCCTTCAGGAAATTCCTGAGGGCGGACACGGGCCGTTCGGTCACGTCTCTTCTCCATAAGTGCTTGCCGGTATTGCCATTCTTCCCCCTTAGGGAAATTTCCGCTCAGGTCCAACCCAGATCAGCCGGCCAATGTTGACAGCCTTTCTCCAAAATACTTGGAAGACCGCTGTTCTCATGACATAAATTCGCCCTGCCGCATGGCGATCGGGACAGGGGAAATCCGGGATCGTGGGGGACATGCTCTTTGGCGCGCTACAGGCGCTGCATTATGAGATATTGTTGTTCGCGGTCATCGGCTTCGCCTTGGGCGGGCTGGATGATCTGGCGATCGACCTTCTGTTCCTGATCCGCCGAGCCTGGCGGGCGGTCCGGCATCCTCGCCGCCTCCGCATGACGATGGCGACATTGCCACCTTCATCGACGCCCGGCCGTATCGCCATCTTCATTCCTGCCTGGCAGGAAGCGGACGTCATCGGCGCGATGCTGCGCCATGCCGTACATTGCTGGGGCGATGCCGATTATCGCATATTCGTCGGCGCCTATCCCAATGATCCCGCAACGATCGACGCGATTGCGTCCATCGCCATCGATCAACCGCATATCATATTGTGCGTGAATGACCGCCCCGGCCCGACTACCAAGGCCGATTGCCTGAACATCAACTGGCGCAGCATGCTGGCGGAAGAAGGCCGAAGCGGCATCCGGTTCAAGGCCGTCGTCATGCACGACGCAGAAGATGTCGTGCATCCCGATGAAATCCGGCTGTTCGATCATATGATCGACCGGTTCGCGCTCGTGCAATTGCCGGTACTCCCCCTACCGGGTCGCGGCACCTGGTTTTCCCGTGCGATCGCCAATCATTATTGTGATGAGTTTGCTGAAGCCCATGGCAAGTCCCTGACAGTGAGGGAATTTCTTGGCGCATCCATTCCCTCTGCCGGCGTCGCCTGCGCCTTTGAAAGAAATATATTGGCCGCCCTCGCCCCGCACCCCGGTGCGGGGCCATTCGATCCGGGATCATTGACCGAAGATTATGAAGCGGGGTTGCGGATCGCCGACATGGGCGGCCGGGGCATCTTCCTGCGCATCCGTGACGCACAGGGCCGACTGGTCGCGACCCGCGAATATTTTCCCGACAGCGCCCCGGCCGCCATCCGCCAGAAGGCACGCTGGATCATCGGCATTTCGCTTGCCGGATGGGACCGGATGGGCTGGCAGGGTGGCCCGGCCGAATGGTGGATGCGGATCAGGGACCGGCGCGCCACCCTTGCGGCCCTGATCATCGTCGCCGCCTACGTCACGCTGCTGTTCTGGAGCATATTGGAACTGGCGCGCCCATTCCTGGCACCGCAAGTGCGCCCGTCGACGCCGCTGATCGACAGCTTGCTGACACTCAATCTCTGGCTCATGGCATGGCGCATCACGATGCGCGCAATCTTTGCCGGCCATGCCTATGGCTGGCGGCATGGACTGGCGGCCGTGCCGCGCATGTTCGTCGGCAACGCGATCGCTATCCTCGCCGCCCGGCGCGCCGTGATCCTCTATGTCCAGTCGCTGCTGGGCAAGCCGCTGGTGTGGGACAAGACGCAACATCGCTTCCCCGACATGGAGGAGCAGGCATGATCGGATCATCGGCCGATGGACGGCCGGTGCGCTTCTTTTTCATGCTGTGCATCGGCTGGACCGGCATGCGTCTGTTCGGCACGATCGCATCGACAGCGCCGCTACCAGCGACAGTGCCAACCCCGGCCAAAGGCAGTCGGATCGGCTCCCCCACCCGTCAGGAGCGCATGATCCCGATCATCCACAGAACAGAGACAGCAATATATTCTGGCAACAAGTGGCAACCCATCCGTGCGAGTTCGCCCTTCAAGCCAGTCAGGACCGCTTATGCCATCGCGCCACTATCGACTGCATGGTCGTTGGCCTCTGGCACCTCCAGACAAAGACCTCCCCTAACCCGACCCAAAGCCATGGAACCGCTTGCCATTTCGGTATCGACCATATCGCTCGTCGGTCATGATCGCTGGCAAGGCAGCGCCTGGCTGCTCTGGCGCTCCGGCGGTGGTTCTTCGGCAGACCTCGCCACTGTGGGGCGCCTTGGCGGGTCGCAGGCCGGGGCACGGATCGACTTCGACCTGATGCCCCGATCCTCGGGGCGCCTTGCAGCTTATGGTCGGGCCACGACGGCCCTCCAGTCGCCAGAAGCGCCCGAAACCGCGATCGGCCTGTCCTATCAGCCAATACGCCATATTGCCGTCAGCCTTGCCGCCGAACGACGGATCGCGCTCGATACCCAGGCACGCGACGCCTTCGCGCTGCTGTTCGTTGGTGGTTTTGGCCCCAGACCCATTGCCGGACCGATAGAGGCCAGCCTTTATGCCCAGACCGGCATGGTAGGACTGCGCAAGCGCGACCTTTTCATCGACGGAAAATTCTCGCTGCTCGCGCCGATCAAGGACAGCCCTCTGCGCGTTGGCCTCAGCCTGTCTGGTGGTGCGCAACCCGATGTCGAACGACTGGATATCGGCCCCGAAATCCAGTTTCGTCTGCCCCTTCCAGCGATCGCCGCACGCATCGGGATCGAATGGCGTGAACGTGTCGCCGGTCAAGCCAAACCGGCTTCAGGCCTGGCGGTCACACTCGCCGCCGATTTTTAGCATGCCAGCCATCTCCCGGCTTTCGCTCGGAGTCTTTTGTCTCTAACCCGATGGGGCATGGATCTATACCTGCCCATCGCCAATCTGTCGGTGAACGCCCTGGTCATCATCGGACTGGGTGGCGTCGTCGGCCTGTTGTCGGGCATGTTCGGCGTGGGTGGCGGCTTCCTCACCACGCCGTTGCTGATCTTCTATGGCATCCCACCCACGGTCGCGGCCGCCTCTGCCGCCAGCCAAGTGACCGGCGCCAGCGTATCGGGCGTCGTTACCCATATGTCCCGTGGCACCGTCGATTTCCGCATGGGCGGCGTACTGATCGCCGGCGGCGTGGTCGGCGCGGGCCTTGGCGTCCTCATCTTCCGCCTGCTCCAGTCGCTGGGGCAGATCGATACCGTGATCGGCATCCTCTATGTGCTGATGCTGGGCGGCATCGGATCGCTGATGGCGAAGGAATCGATCCAGGCGCTTATCGCGCTCAAGACCGGCAAGCGCATGCAGGCGCGCAAGCGCCGCCACCATCCGCTGGTCGCCGCACTGCCGATGCGCTGGCGCTTCTATCGCTCGGGCCTCTATATCTCGCCGCTGGCGCCGCTGCTGCTGGGCATGGCGACCGGCATCCTGACCATGTTGCTGGGCGTGGGTGGCGGTTTCATCCTGGTGCCGGCAATGCTCTATCTGCTCGGCATGAACACCCAGTCGGTGGTCGGCACATCGCTGTTCCAGATCCTGTTCGTCACCATGGCGACGACCATGATGCATGCGATGACGACCAAGGCGGTCGATCTGGTGCTGGCGATGCTGCTGCTGATCGGCAGCGTCACCGGCGCGCAGGTCGGCACCCGGCTGTCGATGACGATCCGCCCGGAATATCTGCGCATCCTGCTCGCCGCGATCGTGCTGCTGGTCGCCGCACGCATGGCGCTGGGGCTGGGCTGGCGGCCTGACGAAATCTTCACGATCGACGTAAAATGAGGATATCCCGCCTCATCCTGCCGGCCCTGCCCCTGCTGCTGAGTGCCGCGGACGAACCGCAACTGGTGCCCGACGTGTCGCAGCGCGAGGTCGAAATCCAGTACAGCTTCACCGGCGCGGACCTGCTGCTGTTCGGCGCCATCGTCTATCCCGACGGTCGGCGTCCGGACAAGCCGGCGGACATCGTCGTCGTGCTGAAGGGGCCCGAACAGTCGATAACCATGCGCGAGAAGCAGAAGGTGGCCGGCATCTGGGTCAATGCCGACCGCGCCCGATTTCGCTCTGCGCCCAGCTTCTACGCCATGGCCTCCTCCCGACCGATCGCCCAGATCGTCGATGAACGCACGGCGGCGATTTACGAACTGGGCGTCGACAAGCTGCAACTCTCCCCCTCCTCGCTCAACGACAGCGCGGAGCTGGACCGATTCCAGGCTGGCCTGGTCGATCTGCGCCAGCGCAACGGCCTGTTCGTTGAACGCCCCGGCACAGTGGAGATCAGCGACGGCGTGCTCTATCGCGCCCGCCTGCCGCTCTCGGCCCGTGTGATCGTGGGCGATTATACCGCCGAAACCTTCCTGGTGCAGGATGGCCGCGTCGTGGCCGCGGCCGTGCGCGACATCCATGTCCGCAAATCGGGCTTCGAACAGTTCATGGCCGTCGCGGCCGAACGCTGGTCTTTCCTCTATGGCCTGACCGCCATCGCCCTGGCCGTCGGCATGGGCTGGGCCGCCGGCGCAGTCGCCCGCCGCATCTGATCGGCCGCCTCTCCAAAAGTTCATCTTCCAGCCACGCTACCGCAGGCCGTCATCGACCATATCGGTCGTGCCACCTCCCCTCCCCCTTGGGTGGCACGAAACAGGCCAGCTTGGACCAGCTGGCCGAACGGTCGGAACGCGTGGGTCTTGTTCCGACCGCTCACAGCCCGGCACGTCGGTCTCCTCCCGACGTGCCGGGCGCTCGGGTCTATCGAGGAGACGGCATGATGGCGCGCAGCGGCAAGAGCATCCGATATATCCTGCCCATCCTGATCCTCGCTTTGCTGACAGCGTCCTTCCAATGGCTCGGTTATCTGGGCGGCGATCCCTTTTCCCTCTCCCGCCCACAGGGCTATCGGCCGGGCCATGGCACGCCGATCGTCATCATCCTGTCGGGCGACATGGGCATGAAGGTCGGCATGGGGCCGGGCATCATGGCCCGCCTGACGCGAGACGGCATGCCGACCGTCGGCGTCAATTCGCTGACCTATTTCCGCAAGACCCGCAGCCCGGCGGAAGCCACCGCGCTGATCGGCCGAGCCCTGGCCCAGGCCCACAGCATCGATCCCGCTGCGCCGGTCATCCTGATCGGCCAGTCCTTCGGCGCCGACATGGCGCATGTCGGCCTTGCCACGCTGCCCGCTGCCCAACGCCATGCTATCGCCATGGTGGCGCTGGTCGTGCCAGGCGCCACGGTCGAATATCGCGCTTCGCCCGGTGAGATGTTCACATTTGCCATGGCGGAGGCGAATGCCCTGCCGACCGCGCGCAAGCTCGACTGGGCGCCTTTGCTCTGCGTCCATGGACAGGAGGAAACGGCCAGCCTGTGCCCATTGCTGCACCAGCCCAATGTGCAGACCGTCGCGCTGCCGGGCGGGCATCCATTGCACCATGATGTCGATGCGCTCTACCATGTCCTGCACGCGGCCTTCGCCCGGCAGGGATTGATCCGGAAGACCTGACCCATGCATCACGCCCTGCGCCTGTTCCTTGCCGGCATCAGCCTGATCATCGCCGTTCCGGCGATGGCGGCCGATCCGGTGCTGGGTTCCTGGATCAATCCGCGCGGCAGCGTCACGGTAACGACCGGCGCCTGTCAGGACAGATTGTGCGGCTGGGTCAGCCACGCCAATGCCGAGGCGCTGGCCGATGCCAGCGATGCCGGCATCCCGCATCTGGTCGGCACCACCCTGTTGCAGGATTATCGCCCCAAGGGACCGGGCCATTGGGCCGGGCGGGTCTATGTGCCCGACATGGGCCGGACCTTCTATTCCACCATCGATCAGCAAGGGCCGGACCAGCTGAAGATTTCCGGCTGCATTCTGGGTGGGCTTTTCTGCCGCAGCCAGCTCTGGCACCGGGTCAAGACGGGGTAGCGGCGGATGGGGGCCATGACATATTTGCGCCGTTACCAGACGCCCTTGTCGGTCGGGCTGGTCGTGCTGCTCGCCGCGCTCGGCTTCGTCGCACTCTACCATCTGCTGCACGATGTGCATGTGCGCGACATCCGCGCGGCCTTTCATGCACTTGGCCCGACAGCCCTAATCCCCGCCCTGCTGCTGACCGCGATCAGCTATGTCACGCTCACCTTCTACGACGTGCTGGCGCTGCGCTCGATCGGCCGCCCCTTGCCCTATGGCACGGCGGCGCTCGCTTCCTTCACCAGCTATACGCTCAGCCATAATCTGGGCCTGTCGCTGCTGACCGGTGGATCGGCACGCTACCGCATCTACAGCGCGGCGGGGCTGGGTGTTGCCGATGTAGCGCGGGTGGTCGCGATCGCTGGCGCCACCTTCTGGGGCGGCGTCCTGACGCTGGCGGCGGCCATGCTGGTCTGGCGGCCGGAGACGCTGTCGATGGGCGATATCCGCCTGTCCGCGCCAGCATTGCGTGTGGCCGGAAGCCTGACCCTCACGGCCATCATCGGCCTGATCATCTTTGCCGGCCGGCAGGGACGGATGCTGCATTTTGGCCGCATGTCCCTGCCGCTGCCGCCTGCCTCGCGCATATTCTGCCAGATCGGCATCGGCGTGATCGATCTCGCTGCGGCCAGCGCTGCGCTGTTCGTCCTGGTGCCCGGCGTCGGCCTGCACGCCTGGCCTGCCTTCTTCCTGGGCTATGCGCTCGCCATCGTCGCCGTGCTGCTGACCCATGTGCCCGGCGGCGTCGGCGTGTTCGAACTGGTGATGCTCGCCGCCCTGCCGGGCGTCGATCGGCCGCAACTGGTCGCCGCGCTGCTCGCCTATCGACTGGTCTATTATATCCTGCCGCTGCTGATCGCGGTCGGCATCATCGTTGCGCAGGAGGGCTGGCGCTGGCGGCAGCCGCTGCGCCGCACCCTGCGCGGGCTGCAAGCCGTCACCACTGGCCTCGCACCGATCATGACGGCGGCGCTTGTCTTCCTGGGCGGCGCCATCCTGCTGGTATCGGGCTCGCTCCCGGCCATCCCGCACCGGGTCGCCACCCTCAACAGCGTCGTGCCCTTGCCCTTCCTCGAAGCCTCCCACATGGCCGGCAGCCTGGTCGGCGCGGCGCTGCTGATCCTTTCGGCCGGCCTCTACCGCCGGCTGGACGGCGCCTTCTGGCTGACCCGCATCCTGCTGCTGGCCGGCGCGATCTTCTCGCTGCTCAAGGGGCTGGATTATGAGGAAGCTGCGGCGATGCTGCTGATCGCCGCGCTGCTGCAATGGGCGCGCCCGGCCTTCTATCGCCGGACCCAGCTCATCGCCGACGCCTTCACCCCCGGTTGGCTGGCGACGGTCGCAGTGGTTCTGGGCCTGTCGGTCTGGATCGGCTTCTTCGCCTACAAGCATGTCGAATATCAGAACGACCTCTGGTGGCATTTTGCCGCCCGCGCCGATGCCTCCCGCTTCCTGCGCGCCAGCCTCGCCGTTGCCGTCCTGCTGATTGGCGTGGCGCTCTGGCGCCTGCTGCGCCCGGCCGCGACCATTCCCGTCTTGGCGAGCAATGCCGCCGTCCCGCCGGAGGCTGCGCTGGCGCTGGCCGAGCGCACCGACGCCAATCTTGCCTATATCGGCGACAAGGGCTTCCTGGTGTCGGATGGCGGCACCTGTTGCCTGATATACCAGATCAGAGGGCATAGCTGGATCGTCATGGGCGATCCGATCGGCACCCGAAGCGAATGGGCGGACCTGCTCTGGCGCCTGCGCGAACAGGCCGATGCGGCGCAGGGCCGCCTGCTGCTCTACCAGATCAGCCAGGACGTGCTGCCGCTGGCGATCGAACTGGGGTTGCAGATCGTCAAATATGGCGAGGAAGCGCATGTCGACCTGGCCAGCTTCACCCTGGACGGCCCGGATGCCAAGCCGCTGCGCTATGCCGAGCGGCGCGCGGCGCGGGAGGGTGCCAGTTTCGAGATCATCCCCGCCGCCATGCTGGACAAGGAAATGGACCGGCTGGCCGAGATTTCCGCTCATTGGCTCCAGGCCAAGGGGCACAAGGAAAAATGCTTCAGCGTCGGCCGCTTCGATCGCGCCTATATGGCGCGGTTCGACTGCGCCGTGGTGCGGCAGGAGGGCAGGATCGTCGCCTTCGCCAATATCTGGGCCGCGGCCGACCGGTCCGAACTGTCGGTCGACCTGATGCGCCATGATGACGGCGCGCCCTATGGCACGATGGACTTTCTGTTCATCCACCTGATGCTGTGGGGCAAGGCGCAGGGCTATCGCTGGTTCAACCTCGGCCTCGCCCCGCTTTCCGGGCTGGAGGCGCGCCGACTGGCACCGCTCTGGTCGAAGCTGGGCGCGCTGCTCTACCAGCATGCCAATGCGCTCTACGGTTTTGAAGGGCTGCGCGCCTACAAGGACAAGTTCGGGCCGGAATGGGAACCCCGCTTCGTCGCCGGGCCGCAGGGCCTGTCCTTCGGCCGGGCGCTGCTCGATCTTCAGGCACTGATCGCCGGATAGCCATTGCGCGGTGGATGCATCCCGCGATAGCGCTGGGCGATGCACGCCATCCATCATATCGCCATCATCGGGTCCGACTATGCCCGGTCCCGCCATTTCTATGTCGACATTCTCGGCTTTCCCGTGCTGAACGAGGTCTATCGCGCCGAACGCGACAGCTGGAAATGCGATCTGGCCGTCGGCGACGCGCAGATCGAGCTTTTCTCCTTCCCCAATCCGCCGCCGCGCCCCTCGCGCCCGGAAGCCTGTGGCCTGCGCCACCTTGCCTTTGCCGTCAGCGACCTGGATGCGGAGGTTGCCCGGCTCGAAAGCCATGGCGTGGCGTGCGAGCCGGTGCGGGTGGACGAATATACCGACCGGCGCTTCACCTTCTTCGCCGACCCCGACGGATTGCCGCTGGAGCTTTACGAAGATCGGGTCCGCGCCATTTGACAGCATCAGGTCATGCCCCTTAGGTAACCGGTATCAATAATCGGGAGAGGGTCATGGCAGTCAGCCGACGGGACGCATTGCTGGCGACGGCTTCGGCGGCGCTGGCAGGTAGTTTGAGCGAGGCGCGGGCGGCGCCCCCTGCTCCACCGGTCACGCCTGCCCCCGCGCTTGACTGGCGCCGCGGCTTCGACAATCAGCGCATCGCCGACCTGGGCGATGGCCGCTTCCTCAATCCGCTGATCGCGGGCGACCATCCCGATCCCACCATCCTGAAGGATGGCGCGGATTATTACATGACCTTCTCGACCTTCGATTCCTATCCCGGCCTCATCATCTGGCATTCGCGCGATCTGGTGAACTGGCGACCGGTCGGCCCGGCGCTGCACAAGAATATCGGATCGGTCTGGGCGCCTGAACTGTGCAAGCATAAGGGCCGCTATTATCTCTACATCCCGGTCAAGGCATCTCCCAACACCAGCTATGTGATCTGGGCCGACCGGATCGAGGGGCCGTGGAGCGATCCGATCGACCTCAATCTGCCCAACCATATCGATCCGGGCCATGCGGTGGGCGAGGATGGGTCGCGCTGGCTGTTCCTGTCGGGCGGCGACCGGGTGCGCCTGACCGACGATGGCCTGGCGACCGTCGGCCAGCCCGAACATGTCTATGACCCCTGGCACTATCCCGACGACTGGGATGTCGAGGGTTTCTCGCCCGAAGGCCCCAAGATTTTGCGCCATAAAGACTGGTTCTATCTGGTGACCGCCGTGGGCGGCACCGCCGGGCCGCCGACCGGCCATATGGTGATCGCCGCCCGGTCGCGGTCGATCCATGGCCCGTGGGAAAATTGCCCGGCCAACCCGATCGTGCGCACCGTCGATCGCGCCGAAAAATGGTGGTCGCGCGGCCATGCCACCTTGGTCGAGGGACCGGATGGCAGCTGGTGGTCGGTCTATCATGGCTATGAAAATGGCTATTGGACGCTGGGGCGGCAGACTTTGCTCGACCCAGTCGAATGGACCGCGGACGGCTGGTTCCGCATGACCGGCGGCGACCTGTCGCAACCGATCGCCAAGCCCAGGGGCGGCCAGGCCGGGCCGCATGGCCAGCCACTGTCGGATGATTTCAGTGTGTTGCGCCTGGGATCGCGATGGAATTTCTTCAAGCCTTCGCCGCAGGAGGCGCAGCGGGCGCGGGTCGAGGGCGGATCGCTGGTCCTGAAGGCCAGCGGCACCGCCCCCTCCAGTTCGTCGCCGCTGCTGCTGGTGGCGGGCGATCAGGCCTATCAGTTCGAATGCATGATCGAGATCGCGCCGGGTGGCGTCGCCGGACTGCTGCTCTTCTATGACGAGCAGCTTTATTGCGGGCTTGGCTTCGACCAGGAGCGGTTCGTCACCCATCAATATGGCATCGAACGCGGCCGCCCCGCCAATCCCCATGGCCGCCGGATGCGGATGCGCGTCACCAACGACCGGCATATCATCCGCTTTCACGTCAGCGGTGACGACGGCAGGAGCTGGAAACGCTTCGACCGGGGGATGGAAGTGTCGGGCTATCACCATAATGTGCGCGGCGGCTTCCTGATGCTGCGCCCCGGCCTCTATTCCGCCGGTGCGGGTGAAGCGCGCTTCACCGACTTCCGTTTTCGCGCACTCTAGGCCGATTGGGGCCGACACGGGACGCGACAGTCGAAGTTCACAGTGTCGTGCGGGCTATTTCGGGCCAATGCGCCGCTAAAGCGCCTGCGACGCGCCTGTGACGCGACAGCGGCGTGAGAAACGGGTCACGCCCGCGCACCTTCGATGCGACGGCGAGGCGACAGTGAAGCGACAGCTGCGCGACAGGAGGATGGTCTGGCAAGGAGATGGGGCGGCGCTTGCATGCCCAAGGATAGAGCAGAGAAGGGGCGAGTAGGAAAGCCGAGGCGGGCGTCGCGAAAGCCCACCCCGCTGCGACTGGCGCGCTGCGCGCGCAAGTCTCGCTGCCCCTTTCGTTTACGGGAGGGGAATGGCAAGTTTCTGCCCTAGACCTTTGCCGGAGCGCGGCTGCGCAGCAGCGCGAGCAATAGGCCGATGCCGCCGATCAGCAGCAGCAGGTCGATCAGCAGCCCCTGCCCGCCTGCCAGCAGTGGGGCGCCGTGAAGCAGCGCGACCGCCAGCAGGCCCGCGACCAGCGCCCATTGCAGACCGCGCGACAGGCGCGGACCGGGCAGCGCCTTGGCCATGCCGGCGGCCAGCACCGACAGGATAGTGAGGCCCAGCCAGACCAGCGGCAGCGGCGCTTGCGGCAGGGCGAAGGCCAGAACGGCGGTGAGGACGAGGATGACCGGCTGGCCCCAGCAGATCGCAGCCCAGATCCGTTCCCATTGCGGCGCGGGCCGGCCGCGATCGCGGCGCCGGGCCAGCCAGATGGTCACGCCGCTGGAGGTAACGATGCAGAGCGCAATGCCGAGCAGGCCATAGGCGATCCGCACGGGCAGCCCGCCGAACCAGCCGAAATGCAGCTGGCCGATGCCGCTCAGCATTCGGGTGCCGGCGACCAGATCCTGCGGCTGTTCCTGATGGAGCAGTTGCCCGCGCGCATCATATTGCACCTCGTCCTGCTGGGTCAGCAAGTGCGGCCGGCCGCTGTGGATCGAGATGCGCATATCGGCGCGGCCGGGCCGTTCGACCATGATATTGTCCGCTACGGCCGCCGGCGCGCGGGCGCGGGCATCGGCGATCAACCGGGCGATATCGGGAATGGGCACGGCGCGCGCATCAACCTTGGGCGGCGGATCGAGGAAGAGTTCATAGACCTTCCCCATGTCGCCGCGATAGAGCAGCATCGCCAGCATAGCGACGATGATGGTGCTGAGGCCCAGCAGCGCGCCGGTCAGCGCCAGGGTGAAGTGAAAGGGCAAGGCCCAGATACCGAGGCGATTGTGCAGATCCGCCTCCTGCAGGCGGCGCGAACCGCCCAGGCGCAGGTGGAAGGCATCGCGCAGGACGCGCGGATGCGCCAATATGCCCGACACCAAAGAGGAGAGCAGCGCCACGCCGGTCAGGCCGACGATGAACTGCCCCCAACTGCGCGGCAGATGCAGGTTGATATGGAGGTGGATCAGGAATTCGGTCCAGACCGCTTCGAGATCGGACAGCGCACCATCGGCCGCCACGGCCCATTTATGTTCATAGGTCGCGCTGAAGGCCGTGAGGCTGGCGCCATCCTGTTTCGCAGTGGGCAGCGACAGATAGAGGGTGGTGTCGGCCGGCGCGCGTCTGGCCGCTTCGGCGATGGCGCGGGCGGCCGAGGCATCCGACAGGCTGGTCACCACCGGCGTCGCCGGCACTTCCCACCGTTCCAGATCGGGCGCGAACACGGCGACCGTGCCGGTCAGGCAGACGATATAGATGATCGCGGCAAAGGCGAGGCCCAGCACCGAATGGCTGCTGAGCACCGATCGCACCGTTTCGGGCGACAAGGGCCAGCGCCATTTCTTCGCCCGGCTGTTGGTCTGGACGCTCTGGTCGTTCATGCGGCCCCTCCCAAGGCGGCGAGGCCGAAGCCGATGATGCTGGTGCCGACCAGCACGGCGGTGGCGCGGAGCAGGCGACGGTCCGCCAGGGTCCAGGTCATGGCCAGCCCCCACAGGATAGGCAGCAACAGGCCGCCAAGCACGATCCGGGTGCGCGGATCACCGGGCAGATAGACGGTGACGCAAAAGGCGACACCCATCGCCGCCGTCATGCCGAGCGGCCCGGCGAGCAAGGCGCGGAGCACCCCGCGCCAGAAGCGGCCGGGCTCCTCCAGCGGCTCGGGCGCGACATCGCCATCGCGCACCCGCGCAGCCTTGCGCCGGACCCGGCCGAACCAGATGATGGCGAGCGCGCCGATCCCCTCCATCGCCAGTCCCAAGGCCAGCCCCTTGACCGGCCCGATCAGCAGGAAGGCAGCGACCAGCAGGCCGATCAATATGGCCCATCCCGCCAGCAGCAGGCCAAGCACGGAGCGGTCCCGCCGCACCCAGGAGCGGCGCAACAGGGCAGCGCCCAGGGCGCCGCCCGCGATGAGCAGCAGGCTGGCGAGCGCGATCACCAATGGACGCTCGCGCCGACGCCGACGGTCTGGGGTTCGCCCAGGATCGCCTGATGAATCGCGGCATATTGGTACTGCATATAATCCTCGTTGAGGATGTTGCGGGCGAAGACGAACAGCGACCAATGATCGGTCTCATAACCGATCTTGCCATTCACGACCGTGCGGCCGCCGACCTTGTACTGGCCCTGATCCTGACCGACGCCGGTGAAGACCGACGAACGGTAATTGGCGTTGAGATTGGCGACGAAGCCCGGCCCGAACTGCGCATTGACGCCGCCCGACAGGGTCCAGCGCGGCGCATAGGGGAATTGGGTGTCGGTAAGATCAACCGTGCTGGTCGCCCCGGCGGGCAGGACGAAGTCGGTGAATTTGGTGCGGACATGGCCGACCGAGCCATAGAGATCGATGCCGCGCGCGATAGTGGCATTCGCCTCCACCTCGAACCCGTAAAGATGCGATCCGGCGGCGTTCACCGTGTTATAATCATAGGCATTCTGGCCGAAATAGGCGGTGACCTGCTGGTCCTTCCAAGTCATGTAGAAGGCATTGGCATTGAGCGTCAGGCGCCCGTCCAGCCATTTGGAGCGCAGCGAGCCTTCATAATTCCAGCTATATTCCGGATCATAGGCGACCAGCAGGGCGCGGGCCGGGTTCTGGCTGGAGCCGCCCGAGCGATAGGCGCGCTGGACGGTGAAGGCGGTGGTGAGGTCCGGCGTCCAGTCCATGCTGATCCCGGCCTTGGGCAGGAAGGCGTTGAAGCTGCGGCTGTTGGACGCCAGCGGCGAGGAAGCATCGTCAACCAGCCCCAGAACGCCCTGGTTGATCAGCGAAATGATCGGGGCATAGGCCGCGCCGAGGAAATTGGCATCGGGCAGCGTGCCGTTGAAGGTCGCCACGGTTTGCGCAGCATAGCGGTTGCGCTCATGATCGTAGCGGAAGCCGCCGATCAGGGTCAGGCGGTCGGTCAGCTTGAAACGGGCGTCGCCGAACAGCGCCATCGTCTCCACCTTTTCGGGCTGATCGGCCGAATAGGCGACCGGAATGACCGGCAGTTGTGCCGCATAGGCATTGCTGAGGAAGGTCGCCTGCGCCGCGGTCGCGCCATTGGCGCGCAGCAGGGCGGCGATGGTGGCGGTCGGCGTATCGATGTTCACCCGGCTATTCTGGTCGATGCTGCCGGTGCGGCGATAATACCAGGCGCCGAGCAGGCCGCTCAGCCGTTCGCCATCATAGTTGAGGCGCATTTCCTGGGTCAGGGTGCGGTAATTATAGCGATTGTCGATCGCCTGGATATCCTGCGGCGTGCCATCGGTATCGATCACCGAATGAACGCGCGAGCGGTTCCAGGAGGTGACGCTCGACAGTTTCAGCCCATGGGCCAGCGGATAGCTGATGTTGAAGACGGCAAGGTCGCTGTCGATCTTGCCCCGGCTGGGCTGGTCGCCGGTGGCGACGCGATGGTTGAAATAATTGGGCACGTCGGTGCGGGCATATTCGTAGAGATAGCCGCCGTCGCGCCGGACGCGATTATAGCTGGCGACCGCCTCCAGCCCCGGAATCGCCTGCGGCGTCCATTTGATCTTGCCGCGCAGATTGAGCGACTCCAGCGCATCGCTATATTCGTCGCGGGTGACATTGTAGATGAGGCCACGATCGTTGCGGCGCTCGGCCGACAGGCGGATGCCCAGTTCATCCTTGATGATCGGTCCGCCGATCGCGGCGGAGAAGGTGCGATCATCATATTCGCTCCACAGCACGCGCGCGTCGCCGCCCCAGCGGGTCAGCGAGGGATCCTTGCTGGTGATGACGATGCCGCCGGCCAGCGCATTGAGGCCCTGAATGGTCGATTGCGGGCCACGCAGCACTTCCACCTGCTGCACATCCCACAGGTCGGTCGGGCCGCCATAGAGCGCCCATTTGGGCACCGGTGCGCCATCGACATAGACGCTGGCGGCGTCTGCCTGCCCGCCCGCGCCGACGCCGCTGTTGCTGATGCCGCGGATGGTGAAGCCGGACGAGCCGTAGGTTTCGGACAGGTTGGCCGTGCGGTTATAGACGTCCTGGATGGTGATCAGCGCCTCGCGCTCGATCTTTTCGGGCGTCACGACCGCGATGCTGGTCGGCGTCTGCTGCAGGGTGCGGGCGCTCTTTTCGCCGGTGACGATGATGTCGACGCGGGCCTGGTCCATATCGGCATCCGGCGCCTGTTGCGCCATGGCTGGGCTTGCCAGCGCGACGATCGCCGCCCCGGAAAAGAAGAAAGACGACCGCACCATATAATCCCCCAAATATTCTTGGCGGCGCCATATTTGAGAACGCTAACGCGAGTCAATGTCATTGTATGAATGGACTATTGCTGTCGTCTGCCCGGCACCATGCCTACCCCACTGCGGACCCAAGAAAAAGGGCCAGCCACCTCGTGCAGAAGGCGGCTGGCCCGTGACGGCGCGACCCGAAAGAACAGGCTACATCTTCACGCGCGCGCCGAACTGGAAGGTGCGGCCGAAATGGTTGTACTCATAGTTGCGATTGGCATCGAGGTCGGTGTAGCGGCCGCGATATTCATCGGTCAGGTTGATGCCGTCGAGAGTGAATTCCAGCCAGTCGGTCGCCTTGTAACGGACCGAGGCGTCGACGTTGACGGTCGAATTATAGCCTTCGAAGACGTTGCCGGTGCCGCTGTTCTGGTCGCTATAAGGCCCGCGATAGCTGGCCGAGACGCGCGCGCTGAAGCGGTTGTCGTCATAATAGAGGGTGCCGTTATAGGCCCGCTTCGACACGCCGAACAACGTGTTCTCCCGCGCGACATTGACCAGGCCGCCACCCGGCACGACCGCCGGCCCCGACACATTATAGGTGGCGTTGGAGTCGATGAAGGTCGCGTTGGCCAGGATGCCGAAATGCTTGAAGATGCCCGGTAGGAAGGTGAAGGGCAGTTGCAGCGCGATTTCCGCCCCCTTGAGCGAGGCACCGGTGCCGTTGACCGTGGTCGCGATGGTCCAGATCGGTTCGGCCTGCAGCGCGGGATTGAGCGCGGCGGGCGAGGAACTGACCAGCACCGAAGCCGGCAGGCCGGTTTCCGCGAAGGTCGCGTTGGAAATGGTCGCGGCGACCGGGAAGCTCTGCACATCCTTCTTGAACAGGGCGACCGAGAAGAGCGACTGGGGCGCGAAATACCATTCGACGGCGAGGTCATAGGCGGTCGCGCGATAGGGGTTGAGATAGGGGTTGCCGTAGCTGACACGATATTGGAAGCCGTCGGCCGAGCCGCCCGGCGTCAGGCTGCCTAGCGTCGGGCGGGTCATCACATCGGCCACCGCCGCGCGAATGACCAGCTTGTCGGTCGGGAACAGGGCCAGGTTGGCGGCCGGCAGCCAATCCTCATAGCTGCGCTTGATCGTCACCGGGATGCCGCCATTGAGGCCGGTCGAGCGCTGATCGGTCTTGGCATAGCGCATGCCCGCGTTCAGCGCATATTCGAGGCCGAACAGGTCGCCCTTGGCATCGAACTGGAAATAGCCGCCGGTCACTTCCTCGCGCACCGACCGGTTGTTGCCGACGTCGAGCGCCAGCGCGCGGTCATAGAGCTTGGTGTAAGCGGTCGCCGTGTCCAGATTGGGGATCAGCCACTGGGTGGTGGTGCCCGACGGCTGGCCCGCCTTGCCCAGGGTGAAGAGTTCGCTCAATTCCGGCGTCGCCTGGAAGCCATAGACGGCGCTCGGGCCGAACAGGCTGGTCGGCGAACAGGTGATGGTGCCCAGCACCAGATCCTTGCCGCCATTGCCGCAGACCGCGGTATCGCGCTGATAGCCGACGGTCTTGAAGTCGAACCGGCGCCACATCGAACCGACCTTCACGGTCAGCCCCTCGGCCGCGTCCCATTCGGTGCGCAACTGCGCAGTCTTGAACCGGTTGGTGGTGTTGGACGGACGGTCGCGGATTTCGGCGAGCTGGAAATTGGCCGGATCGGTCACGCTGGTGCCGAAGGTCAGCTTGGGATGCTTCATGTCGCTATAGTCATAGCTATAGCCCTGGGCATCGCGATCGTCGAAGACCACCGTGGTTTCGACCGGAATGTCGGCGTTGGACTTGGACAGGCCGCCCAGCAGGGTGAAGCGGAACTTGTCCGTCACATCCTGGTCCCAGGTGCCGCCGACCTGATAGAATTCGGTGCTCGACTTTCGCAGATAATGTTCGGTGCGGACCCAGGCATCGTTGAGCGTGGCCGAGATCATGTTGCCATTATCGTCATAGACCGGATTGACGACATTGATCGACCGCTCGTTGGAGCGCAGCAGCACCTCGCCCCACTTCTCCTCGCGGGTTTCCTTGAAGCGCGAATAGAGGCCATCGATCGAGATCTTGGTCGCGTCGGTCGGAGCGAACTGGATCGATCCGGTCAGGCCCAGCCGCTCGCGATCATGACGCACCTCGCCATAGCGCGGGATGCGGGGGTGGAAAGACAGGGCTGCCTGATCGCAGGCTGCGCTGGCGCGATAGGTGCCGCCCGAATTGGGCTGGGTGAAGCAAGCCGTGCCATCGACATTGTCGAAGCGGGCCTGGGCCCAGCGCACGCTGTTATTGCCCAGTTCCTTGGTATCGAGCGTCGAATAGGCCGCCGACAGGGCGACGCCGAAGCGGCCGTCGGCCGATTTCCAGGACGCGATGCCGGCCAGGCGCGGTCCCCAATTCTTCGCCAAGTCATTATAGGAGGCGGTCGCCGACCCGACGAGGGTCAGCCCTTCCTTGCCACCGAGCGGATTGCCGGTGTTGAGATCGACCACGGCGCCGAGCGAGCCTTCGTCCAGCGAGGCTTCGGCGGTCTTGTGAACGACCAGCGAACTGAACAGCTCGGACGCGAAGACGTTGAAATCGAAGGAGCGATCGCGGTTCGAGCTGGCACCATCGGTCGAGGTGGCGACCGTTTCCAGCCCGTTGACGCGCACGCGGGTGAACTGCGCGCCCAGGCCGCGCACGGTGATCGCGCGCCCTTCGCCGCCGTCACGCTGGATCGAGATGCCGGGGATGCGCTGCAGGGATTCGGCGAGATTCTGGTCGGGGAACTTGGCGATATCCTCCGCCACGATCGCGTCGACCGAGCTGACCGACTGGCGCTTGAGGTTGATCGCCGCGCCCAGCGACTGGCGGAAACCGGTGACGATGATGTCGGATTCCTGGGCTGCGGCATCCGCCTGCCCCTGATCCGGCGCAACCGCGGCATCGCCCTGCACGGACTGGGCTTGAGCCTGAGCGGCGGAAACGCAGGCGATGGCGCATGCCAGGGTCGAGGCTGCGGACAGCCATTTCCGGGCGGACGAAGCCTGTACGAACGCAATCATAGAAACATCCCTCCATATTTCCGCCACGCCTCTTTGGGGGTGCGGCCCGATGTTGTCCCCTTGAAGACACCGGTGTCAGAAACTTGTGACCCGACTGCGGATCAATGTCAATGATCATTGCGGCAATTATGTCTGAAGCTGCCAGGCCAGCGCTCGCGGCGATTTTCCGCACCCTCCCGTCGGAAAAGCGTCCATATCGAGCCATTTTGCACCGCAATATGGGCCACATGGCGTAGAATGACGGAGCGCAGCCCGCGCCTTAGCCTCGCTGTCACAATGACCGCAAACAGATTCGACACCGGTGTCAAATTGCTTGCATCATCGCCGCCTCGGTGCAAGTCTGGCCAGGAGAGGAGCCTTCGGAAGCATGAAAATAACCGCCAGACTGATCGCCCTGCCGCTTGCCGGCCTTGCCCTGATCCCCCTGCCCGCAACCCTATCCGCCGCCTCGGCCAAGACCAGCGCATCCAGCGCAACGACTGCGTTTCCGGGCGCCGTCGGCTGGGCATCGACCACGCCCGGCGGCCGAGGGGGCCGCGTCATCCGCGTGACCACGCTGGCGGCCGATGGCCCCGGCAGCCTGAAGGCGGCACTGGAGGCAAAGGGCCCGCGCATCGTCGTGTTCGAGGTCGGCGGCGTCATCGACATGGCGCGCCAGACCATCACCATCCGCGAACCCTATCTGACCATTGCCGGCCAGACCGCCCCCTCCCCCGGCATCACCCTGATCCGGTCGGGCATCGACATCGCCACCCATGACGTCATCATGCGCCACATCCGCGTGCGCACCGGGGTGGACGACCAGCCGCTGCTGAGCGGATGGGAGGCGGATGCCATGTCGGTGGTCGGCGGCCATGACATCATCGTCGACCATTGCAGCTTCACCTGGGCGATCGACGAGAATATGTCGGCGTCCGGCCCGCGCTTCAATGGCAAGACGCCCGACGAATGGCGCGCCAACACGGCGCACAACATCACCTTTTCCTATAATCTGGCGGCCGAGGGCCTGGCCAATGCCAGCCATCCCAAGGGTGAGCATAGCAAGGGGACGTTGATCCACGACAATGCGACCAACATCCTGATTTATCGCAACGTCTACGCCCATAATGTCGAGCGCAACCCGCTGCTGAAGGGCGGCGTCCATGCCGCCGTGGTCAACAATATCATCTATGATCCGGGCGAGCGCGGCGTGCATTATAATCTGATGGCGCTGGAATGGGGCGAGCATCCCTATCAGAATGGCAAGCTGGCGGCGGTCGGCAATGTCATGCGCGGCGGCGTATCGACCGCGACCGGCCTGCCCTTCCTGACCTTGGGTGGCGATGGCGACCTGGAATATTATGCCAAGGACAATCTGGCCGTCGACAAGTTCGGCAAGCCATTGCCGATGTTCGGCCGCTATGGCGAGACCCAGGCCAAGCTGATCGAAACGCAGACGCCGCCGACCTGGTGGCAGGGGCTGGACGTTCTGCCGGTGCGCGATGTCGAGACCCATGTGCTGTGGCGCGCGGGCGCCCGCCCGTGGGACCGGGATGCCGATGATCTGCGCGTGCTGTTCTTCGTGGCGGAAGGGCGCGGCGAGATCATCGACAATGAGAAGCAGGTGGGCGGCTATCCCAAATTCGCGCCGACCCGCGCGCCCTTTGTCGAGGGCGACTGGAACCTCGACACGATGGAGCCGAAATCGGGGCGCTATCCCGGCCAGAAGGACGAGACGACCGAGCATCTGTCGGACCGCGACAAGATGATGCGACAGGAGCCAAAGCCATGAGCCTGATGCTGTTGCTGGCGGCGGCCGCAGCGCCGCCGATGGTGGTAGTCGACGAGCGCGAGGTGATGCGCGACGAGCCGCCGCCCCATGGCGAGATCGGCATGTCGACCGCATATCGCATCAGCGATGCCGTGCCGCAGCCGCGCAGCATGGAGTTCCGCAAGCGCGTGCTGCATGTCGGCGCGGCGATCGGCGTCCATCCGATCGCCCATGACGAGGTCTATTATGTCCTGTCGGGCGAAGGGGTGGTGACGTCCGACGGCGTGGAAAAGCCGCTGACGCCGGGCATGGCTGCCTATCTGTACAAGGATGCCCAGGTCGGCATCCGGCAGGTCGGCAAGGAACCGCTGGCGCTGATCATCACCTATCCGGTGGTTCACTGAGCAGGCAAGTTACCAAGCGCGCGGCACATTGCCGATGCGCTTGGCGACATCGGCCTCGATCGCGTTGAGTTCGGCCTGGCTGAGCACGCCCGACAGCATCAGCCGGCGCATCAACTCATCGACCAGAGCAGCGAGAAAATGCAGCTCGCCGCGTTCCGAGACATAATCGATATACTGCGTATCCATGCGGTTCCTCCAACTGCATGGGCGGACTCAACGCACCCGCCCCCTTTTGGTTGCGGCCCGGCAACGAACGGCGTTCAACTGCCCGGCTGGATATAGGGGACGCGGGCGAAGAGTTCCCGCTCCCAGCCGCGCGGATCGCTTTCCACATGGCTGTCGACATCGACGATCATCGTCTGCCGCCGGTCCAGCCGATATTGCGGCCAGGGCGCCATTCCGCTGCCATTGGGATCACCGCGCCGAGCGAAGGCGAGGAAACGCTGCATCAGCGCGCGCGACGCGGCCTGGGCACCCGCGCCCGTGCCGGTGAAGCTGCCCGGCGCATCGAGCGTGCCGAAGGCGAGCGCGATATCCATGGTGTGCGGCGCGCCGCGTTCGGGCTGGGTCGGCGAAGCGAAATCCACCTGATAGACCCAGGTCGGCGCATCGGCGCGGGCGCGCGCCTCCGCCTCCAGCACCTGCCCCGGCCAGCTGCGCCCGGCCGTGGTCGCGGCATAGAAGATACGCTCCGCTGACCAGTCGGGATAGCGGGCGCGATATTGAGCGACGATCCATTCGGGCGAGAGGTCCATGCGCAGTTCCGGCGCCATCCGGGCGGCGAGGTTGGACCATTCGAGCCCCTTGAGCCTGGGGCCATGGGGATCGATGAAGGCGCGGGTCTCGTCATGGGTGTTGCCCAGCATCATCGGGATCGCCTGCGACTGGGGCGGCGCATCGGGCCAGAAGGGATGGCGCGCAAGATGCGTCATGTCGAGCACCGGGCCCATGTAGAGACCGCCGCCCAATATCGGGTCTTGCGCTGCCAGCCCCTCCACCAGTTGCGCGGTCGATCGTGACAGCAAGGATGACAGGTCATCGGCCTTCACGCCCAGTCGGGCGAGATAGGCCTGCGCCCGCTTCGTCGCGTTGAGCGGGCCCGACGCCGTCACCTGCTGCCCGCTCATGGTGATGGCGCGATGGAACAGGCCGATAGCGGCCGGCATTGCCATCATCGTCGCGATCTTGGCCCCGCCGCCCGACTGACCGAAGACCAGGATATTGCCGGGGTCGCCGCCAAAGGCCGCGATATTGTCGCGCACCCATTGCAGCGCGAGGATAAGGTCGAGCTGGCCTGCATTGCCGCTGTCGGCGAAGCGCGGATCGAGCCGGGCGAGATAGAGATAGCCGAAGATGTTGAGGCGGTGGTTGACCGTCACCACCACGACATCGCCCTGCGCCGCAAGCCGGTCGCCATAGGTCAGCGGATCGACCACGCTGCCGTTGGAATAGGCGCCGCCATGGATATAGAGCATCACCGGTCGCCTGGCGCGCGGGTCCGGGCCGGGGGTCCAGATATTGAGGAACAGGCAATCCTCGCTCTCCGGCTCCTGCTTGCCCTGTTGCGGGCAGGACGGCGCGAAGGCGCCGGCATCGACGGTGCCGGCCCAGCCATCGGGCGCAAGCGGTGCCTGAAAGCGGCGAGGCGCGGTATCCTGGCCGTAGCGCAGGCCACGAAAGACATGGAGGCAGCCCTCGCGGGTGCCGGCGACCCGGCCCTTGCGCGTGGCCACGATGCTGGCGGTGGCGGCATGGGCCGGGCGAACGAGGCTGGCGCCCAGCAGGGCCGCAGCCCCGGTCAACGCGCTCCGCCGGTCGATATCGGGCATCCGTCCTCCTGTGATGGGTCGGGAGGCTGAGCCCTCCTCTGGATGTTCCTCCGTTCGCGTTGGAATCGCGAACGGAGGTTAGTCAGTTCAGCGGGCCAGCCAGCCGCCATCGACGGCGAGGACATGGCCATGGATATAGTTTGCCGCCGGCGAGGCCAGGAACACGGCCGCGCCGCCGATATCGCTCGGGTCGCCCCAGCGGCCGGCCGGGATGCGTTCCTGGATCTGGCGGTTGCGGGTCTCGTCGGCCTGCAGCGCGGCGGTGTTGTTGGTCGCGATATAGCCCGGCGCGATCGCGTTGACGTTGACGCCCTTGGCCGCCCACTCATTCGCCAGCAGCTTGGTGAGGCCGGCGACGCCGCTCTTGGACGCGGTATAGCTCGGCACCCGGATGCCGCCCTGGAAGGAGAGCAGCGAGGCGATGTTGACGATCTTGCCGCTGCCCTGTGCCAGCATATGCCGCCCGGCCGCCTGGGCGAGGAAGAAGGTGGACTTCAAATTGGTGTCGATCACCGCATCCCAGTCTGCCTCGGTGAAGTCGACGCTGTCGGCGCGGCGGATGATGCCGGCATTGTTGATCAGGATGTCGAGGCCGCCCAGTTTCGCGATCGTCTCGTCGACGACGCGCTGCACCGGCTCGATGCTCGACAGGTCGGCCGAGACGATCTCCGCCTTGCGGCCGAGCGCGCGAACCTTCTCGACGGTCTCTTCCGCCGGGGTGCGGCCGACCGCCGCGATGTCGGCGCCGGCCGCCGCGAGCGACAGCGCGATCGCCTGGCCAATGCCGGTATTGGCGCCGGTGACGATGGCGACCTTGCCGCCAAGATCGAAGATAGTGCTCATGTCAGGACTCCCTGGCCCCTCCCGCTTGTGCGGAAGGGGCGAAAAACCGTCAGGCCAGCTGGCAGATGTCCAGCACGTTCATGTCGGTATAGTCCTGATTCTCGCCGGCCATCGCCCAGATGAAGGCATAGGCCTTGGTGCCCGAACCCATATGGATCGACCAGGGCGGCGAGATCACCGCTTCCTCATTGGCCATGACGATGTGACGCATCGCGTCGCCCTCACCCATATAGTGGAAGACACGGTCGGCATCGCCATCCAGCTCGAAATAGAAGTAGATCTCGCTGCGGCGCTCATGGATGTGCGGGGGCATGGTGTTCCACACCGAACCGGGCTTCAGGACCGTGAGGCCCATCACCAGCTGCGCGCTGTCGCAGATGCCGGGGATGACGAGCTGGAAGATGGTGCGCTCGTTGGATTCCTCCAGGCTGCCGCGTTCCAGCGCATTGGCGTCGGCGATGCCGAGCTTGCGGGTGGTGAACGCCTTGTGCGCCGGGCAGGAGGCGAGATAGAAGCGCGCGCCGGCGCCGGCGAACTCCACGTCCTTGGCGCCCATCGTCACATAGAGGCAATCCTTGTTGCCCAGCGTGAAGACTTCGCCGTCGACGGTCACGGTGCCTTCCACGCCCGAGACATTGACGATCGCCAGTTCGCGCCGCTCCAGGAAGGGATGACCCGCCGCCGAGGCCGGCTCGGTCTGCGCCGGCAGCTTCACCGGCGCATCGGCCACCGCCACGCCGCCGATCACGAAACGCTCGGCATGGGTGTAGTTCAGCACGCATTCGCCGTCACGGAACAGCCCGCCGATCAGATAGCGATCCCGCAGCTCCTCGTTCGACACGCACTCCATCATGTCGGGGTGGGTCGCATAATAGGTCTTGTCGAACATGATATCCTCGCCCGTTTGTCTGAAATTTCTCCCTTGGGAAGCAAATTCGGAAACCGGTGTCAACCTTCGCGTGGATCAGCCCGAAGCAGGCGCCACCGAACTGCGCCGGATCAGGGTCGAACTGAACAGCGACGGCTCGCTGACCTCCGCCTCCTCGCCGATGGCAGTGCCGATCAGCTTGAGTGCGGCGGCGCGGCCCATGGCCGCGATCGGCCAGCGCACCGTGGTCAACGGCGGCCAGACGCGGGTGGTGAGCGGCGTATCGTCGAAGCCGATGATCGACAATTGCTCCGGCACCTCGATCCCGCGCAGCCGGGCCGCATAGAGGACGCCGGCCGCCATCTCGTCATTGCTGGCAAAGATGGCGGTGGGCGGCGAGGTCAGGTCGAACAGGTTTTCCGAAGCAGAAACCCCTGATTCAAAAGTATATTGTCCGTCCGCAACCAGGCTGCGCGGCAGGCTGATGCCGGCTTCCGCCAGCGCCATTTCAAAGCCCTCGCGCCGTTCCTTGGCCGAGCGGAAGCCATGCGGCCCGGCGATCAGGCCGATCCGCCGATGCCCCTGCGCGATCAGATAGCGCACCGCATCGGCCACCGCGTCGCGGTCATTGGAGGCCACCATATGTTCCGGATCATCGAGCAGCGCCGAACCCATGCGCACATAACGACAGCCGGCATCGTCGAACAGCTTGGAAAGACTGTCATTTTCGGAGAGTGGCGGCAGCACGACAACGCCGAACAGGCGCTGGCGCGTCACGAAATTATGAATGTCCTCCATCACCATCGCCGCACCCCTGTCCACCGGGCGCACCACCAGTTCGAACTCGGTGCCGTGCAGCGCTTCCAATATCCCCTTCTGCATGCTGAGCACCATCTGGGCATTGGGATTGTCGTAGATCAGGCCGATCAGGAAATTGCGTCCCAGCGCCAGCGCGCGCGCCTGCGGATTGGGAACATAGCCGGTCTGGCGGATGATTTCCTCCACCTTGCCGCGGGTTTCCTGGTTCAGCAGCGGCGATCGGTTGATGACGCGGCTGACCGTCTTCTTCGACACGCCGGCCATGCGGGCAATGTCGTTGATCGTCAGCTTGGCGGTGGCGCCCTCGTCCCTGGGTGTCTTTGTCATGGCCCTTTTATAGCGCGCTTATGGCCCGCAACCAGCGCAATATGCGTCACTCGGCAAATCTATTGACACCGGTTACTCTTGCAGGCATCCCGAGAACAGAACCAGCCGAGAGGATCATCGTGACCGCCGCTTCCCCTGCCGCCATTGCGCGCGCCTTCGTCACCGCCCGACAGCAGGCGACGGGCTTTTCCGACTATCCCGGCCCGATCCCGCCCAGCCTGGCCGACGGCTATGCGATCCAGGCGGAGGCACTGGCGCTGGTCGATGCGCCGGTCGGCGGCTGGAAGGTCGGCCGCGTGCCCGCCCCGCTGGTCGAGCGTTTCGGCGCGGATCGGCTGGCCGGGCCGATCTTCACCCCGACCATCCATGAACTGACCCCCGATGCCACCGGGCTGGTCTTTGCCCAGGGCTTTGGCGCGGCGGAGGCGGAATTCCTGCTGCGCATCGGCCAGGCGCCCGACCCGGCCCAGACCAGCTTCACCCTGGAGGAAGCCGCCGCGCTGGTCGACTCCGTGCATATTGGCCTGGAAATCGCCAGTTCGCCCTTCACCGGCATCAACGAGCATGGTCCGGCCGTCACCGTTTCGGATTTCGGCAATAATAACGGCCTGCTGATCGGCGCGGCCGTGCCGGACTGGCAGAGCCTGACCTTTGCCGAGATCGACATCAGCCTGAGCATCGACGGCGTCGTCGCCGGCACCGGCCGCGCGGTCAGCTTCCCCGACGGGCCGATCGGCTCCGTGCGTTTCCTGCTCGAAAATCTCGCCGCGCGCGGCATAAGGCTGCAACCGGGCGCATGGATATCGACAGGCGCCGTCACCGGTGTGCATGAAGTGCGCGTCGGGCAGACGGTGGTTGCGGACTTCGGACCGCTCGGCACCGCACACTGCGTCATCCGCCCCCAAGCGGCCGCCTGACAAGGCCGCAGGGCAAGAGGAGAGGAAGAGAATGAACGAGGCCGTCGCCGGAGCAACCCAGAGGGTCGGGCGCTATCGCTGGGTGGTCGTCGGGCTGTTGTTCGCCGCCACCGCGATCAACTATGTCGACCGACAGATGATCGGCGTGCTGAAGCCCACTTTGGCAGCCGAGATGCACTGGTCGGAAACCGACTATGCCAATATCGTCTTCTGGTTCCAGGCGGCCTATGCAATCGGTTATCTCGGCTTTGGCCGCTTGGTCGACGCGATCGGCGCGCGGCTGGGCTATACCGTCGCGATCATCATCTGGACGATCGCCCATGTCGCCCATGGCGGCGTGCATAGCGTGACCCAGTTCGCCTTCGCCCGCTTTGGCCTGGGCGTCGGCGAATCCGGCAATTTTCCCGCGGGCATCAAGGCGGTGGCCGAATGGTTCCCGCAGAAGGAGCGCGCCTTCGCGATCGGCCTGTTCAACGCCGGCGCCAATGTCGGCGCGATCATCACCCCGTTGCTGGTGCCATGGCTGACCATCCAATATGGCTGGCGCTTCGCCTTCATCGCGACCGGCATATTCGGCGTCGTCTGGCTCGCCGCCTGGCTGATCTTCTATCGCCGGCCCCAGGAACATCCGCGCGTCGGCGCCGCCGAACTTGCCTATATCCAGCAGGATCCGGCCGACCCGGTCACGCCGATCGGCTGGCGCCGGCTGATTGCCGTGCGCGAATGCTGGGCCTTTGCCATCGGCAAATTCTGCATCGACCCGATCTGGTGGTTCTTCCTCTTCTGGTTGCCGGGCTATCTGGGCGAGCGCTATGGCCTCGACCTCATCAGCTTCGGCCCGCCGCTGGTCGCCATCTATCTGTTGTCGGACCTTGGCAGCGTGGCCGGCGGCTGGCTGTCGGGACGACTGATGAAGGCCGGGCACAGCGTCAACGCCGCGCGCAAGCTGACCATGCTGGTCTGCGCCGCCGCGGTCACGCCGGTATTCTTTGCCCAGTCGATCGACAATCTATGGGTCGCCGTGCTGGTGATCGGCATCGCCACCGCCGCGCATCAGGCCTTTTCCGCCAATCTCTATACCCTGCCGTCGGACATGTTCCCGCGTGCGGCGGTCGGATCCGTGGTCGGCATCGGCGGCACGGCCGGTGCCATCGGCGGCATGCTGATGGCCAAATATGCGGGCTATATCCTCGACAGCATCGGCAGCTATGCGCCGCTCTTCGCGGTCGCAGGTAGCGCTTATTTCATCGCCCTGCTGGCAATCCACCTGCTTTCGCCGCGCCTGGCGCAGGTGAAGGTGCCGGAATAAGTTCCCTGGGGGAGGGACTGCCCCGGACCGGCGATGGGGATTGCCGGTCCGGGGCGCCTTGCGTTCTCAGCGGCCATGCGCCGCGATCAGCTTTTCGCTTTCCTGCCAGAAGCGATCGACGATCGCTGCATCCTCAACCAGCTTATTGGGCGTGCGCGGTGCGCGGCGATACCAATAGCCGCCATTGCTGGCCGCCCCTTCGGGGGCAGTCGCCAGCCAGACCAGCGTGTCCGCTCCGTCCGCCTCGCTCGCCTTGTCCAGCCCGCGCGAGCGCTCCTGCGTGTCGGCCGGCGCATGGGAAAAGAAGTTGGAATCGACCGCGCCGGGATGGACCGCATGGGCGACGATCCCCTCCCCCGCCAGCCGATCCGCCAGCGCGCGGGCGAACAGCACATTGGCGAGCTTGCCGGTGCAATAGGCCATGCCGGGGCTGAACCGTTCCAGATTCTGCATGTCGTCCAGGTTGATCGCCGGGATCATCTCGCTGGCGTCGGAGGCGGTGTTGAGGATGCGCACGGCGCCCGCCGGCTGATCCTGCGCCGCCTTGCGCAACAGCGGCAACAGGCGCTGGGTCAGCAGAAACGGCCCCAGATGATTGCCGGCGAAATTCGCCTCCAGCCCCTCGTCCGTCATCACCAGCTTGTCGGTCATGCCGCCGGCATTGTTGAACAGCAGGTCGACCCGGTCGGTCAGCGCAGCGATATCCTGCGCCAGTTGGGCGACTCCGCCCAGCAGCGACAGGTCGGCGCGCAGCATGGTGACGGGCGCTCCGGCAGCCTCCGCCGCTATCTCCGCTTCGGCAGCTGCCAGCCGTTCGGGATCGCGGCCGGTGCCGATCACCCGCCAGCCCTGTCGCGCCATGGCCTTGGCGATCGCCTTGCCGATGCCCGAACTCGCGCCCGTCACCACCGCCACCCGTGCCCGTTCCACCATATCCTGCTCCTGTCGCTTATCCCGGCACGCTAGGCGCTCAGATGCAGGCCAGACAGACGCGGGAGCGATATGTGGCGCGCGCCGTCCATAGCAAAGCTATCACCCCCCTCAAGCAAGGGGCGGGTTTCACCCCGCCATGGCGTCCGCTATGTCCCACCGCGAAACATAAGGGGGACGCAGGGATATGGATCGAGTGCAGGGACTTGCATGGGCAGCGCAAACGCCCTTAGGTGATGCCATGATGGGTCGCACCGCCTGTCGTCATGCACCGCAGGAGCGGCCGTGACGATCAATCCGCTCTATTCCCTGACGGGCTTCATCGTCGGCACGCTGGTCGGGCTGACCGGCGTTGGCGGCGGATCGCTGATGACGCCGATCCTGGTGCTGCTGTTCAATTTCCACCCGGCTGCGGCCGTCGGCACCGACCTTCTCTATGCCTGCGTCACCAAGAGCGTGGGCAGCCTGGTCCATGGCTGGAAGCGATCGGTCGACTGGGCGATCGTCGGCTGGCTGGCGCTGGGATCGATGCCGGCCGCGATCGGCGCGCTGATGGCGCTGCGGGCGATGGGGCCACCGTCGGCCGCCGTGGTCGATCCGATCAAGGTCACGCTGGGGGTGATGCTGTTCCTCACCGGCCTGGTGCTGCTGTTCCGCGATCGGATCACGGCCTGGTCGCGTACCCATGGCCAGGATCGCAGCCCCGCCACCACGCGCAACCTCACCATATTGCTGGGCGTTGTCGTGGGCGTGGCGGTGACCATCACCTCGGTCGGGGCCGGCGCGATCGGCGCGACGGCGCTGCTGATCCTCTATCCGCGCACGCCGCTCGCCCGGATCGTCGGCAGCGACGTCGCCCATGCCGTGCCGCTGACGCTGGTGGCCGGCATCGGCCATTGGTGGCTGGGCACGGTCGACATGTCGCTGCTGGCATCGCTGCTGATCGGGTCGATCCCCGGCATCATCGTCGGCAGCCTGCTCGCCTCGCATGTGCGCGAAGCGGTGCTGCGCACGATCCTGGCGATGATCCTGATCATCGTCGCGCTGAACCTGATCCTCTGATCCTGCCGCTTCAGTCCGGCAGGAAACCGGACTGACGCAGCCGATCGACGGAATCCCGCGCAACCGGCGCGGACAGGCCGTTGGTCAGCCGGATTTCCCGGCCCTTGCCCACGCTTGCTCCGTCGGCAAGCGCCGCCTTGGCCACCCACCAGCTGCGATGGGTCTGCGCGCCGGGCACATCGTCCATTTCGGCAATGGCATCGCGCAGCCGCATCAGGATCAGTTCGCTGCCATGCGGCCCATGGATGCGGACATAATGATCCTCGCTCTCCAGGGCGATTATGGGACCGGTGAAAGCCGGGCTGAGACGCTGATGAAGGCGAACCTGCTTTCCCGCCATCGGCGTGAGCGGCGGCGCACCATCGGTCGATGGCGACACGAAGGGTGAGGCCGGTCCCATATGATCGTCATAATAGCGCAGCAGATGCGCGTCTGCCCGCTCCGCCCACCAGGCGATGGTCATCACCAGCAGGCAACAGAGCAAGGTGAAGGGCAAAAGGCCGGCATAGCCGCCCAGCAGTCGCACCTCATCCCGCCCGACCAGCCGCCAGATCAGCGCCATGGGAAAGCTGGAGGCGACCATACCCCAGAAGACCAGCGACCCGCGCGGCAACCGCGTCGCCCGCGCAATCGCCCGCCAGGCGATCAGCGTCGGCCGCGCGAGGATATAGGCGCCCATCAGCATGATCCACCATCGCCCGGCGCGCAGCAGGAAATCGCCCGACAAATAGGTGCCAAAGGGGCCAAGAAAGCCGATCACCGCCGCGACCGGCAGCATCGCCCAGAGTTCGAGCAGCACACGGCGGAGACGTTTCACGCAATCCCCCTCTCCATTCGCGAAACGCGAACCGGGAATGGCCCGGTTTTCCGCGCTTTTTCTTCTATTCCTCCTGCGTGACGAAAAGCCGCTTGCCCGTCAATCGTGGGCTGCCATCGCTCCCTCTCATACCGGCGGGCCGATGAATGGATCATCCGCGCCGACCGGCCAAGGAGACAGACCATGACCGATTTTCTGAGCACCAAGGGCGCGATCGCCATCATGTGCTGCGCCATCATCGCCCATATGGGCGCCTTTGCCCTGGCCCTGGCCTGATGCGCCGAACAGCCCCTGCCCGGCCCGCCCGGCGCCGTATCAGGCGTCAGGGACAGGCCGGGTTGCGGGCATCGGGATAGGCGAGATAGCTTATGCTCGCCGCTGGTAGCGACTGCATGCCTCGCGCGGCGACGCCCTTGAGATTGGGCAAGACGCCATCCTGCCCCACCGCCAGCGTCCGGCCGTTGAGCTTCACGCTGCCCGCGTCCAGATTGTCGGCGGTCAGAGTGTAGCGGGTCGCCTTGCCGGCGAGCGACAGGCTGGCGGGATTGGCGGTATCGAGATTGATCGCGACCAGCGCGACGCCGCCCGGTGTGCCGCGCAGACACTGGCTGTAGAGATGCAGCTTGCCTTCATCCCGGCCCGCATCCAGCACGACATTGCCCATCAGCCGCGCCCATAGGACCGCCGCCCAATAGCTCGGCCGCGGCATCATCGTCGCCTCATCGATCAGCGCATAGTCGCTGGCCGCCAGCGTATTGTGGAAGACCACGGTCACGCCCTGCTTCGCCTGCCGCCCCAACTGATCGACATAGCGGAAACTGTCGCGCCAGGTCGCTGCCCAGGCGTCGCCGCCGCAGGCCGCCTGCGCCGTTTCGGTGATCCAGATATCGGTGCCGGGCGCGAAACGCTGCTGCCGTTCCTTGTAATAGGTCGCCGTGCTGTCGGCGCGCGCCAGCCAATCCTCGTCCAGTGCCCGGTCCGGGCTGATCCCCGCGCTCTTGTCCATCGCGGCGCAGCGTTTCGAGACGGTGCCGTAGAAATGATAGGAGAAGATATCGACCCTGGGGCGCGGCTCGGCGCTCATCAGTGCGTCGGTCGGCACCACGCCGATATTGCGCGGCATGATGACGAAGCCGGCCTCGCCCGTGCTGCCCGGCCCGACGATCTTCATCTGCGGCGCATCGGCATCGCGGAAGGCGCGAAAGACGGCCATGTCGCGGGCGAAGGCGGCCGCGTCATAGCCCTTGGGCAGGCCGACCATAGATCCCGCATTGGGTTCGTTGATGAGTTCGGCGGCGTAGATATGGCCGCCTAGCTTCTCGGTATAGGCGTTGAGGCGGCGCGCCTGATCGGGATCCCACACGCCCGACGCGTCGCGCGCGCCGTCGCTCACGGGGAAGGATACGACCAGCTTGCCGCCGACGGTCTTCACGAAGTCGACGACGCCGGCCCATTGGGCACGGGTCAGGACGCTCTGATAGCCCTTGGGCGGCGTGGCGGGCGGCGGCGTATCGCTGTCATGGAAATAGACGGCATTGGCCCAGCCGCCACTCACGCGCACATAGGTCGGCCCCAGCGCGCGGGCGAGATTGCGCAGCCGCGTGTCACCGGTCAGGTCGATCGGCTCGCGCTTGCGGAACATGACGGCGGCGATGTCGACGCCGCCGCTGCCGCCGGCCGCCGGCTGGGGCGGCGCCTCGCCCGGCTTGGGATAGGGCGCCCAGAAGCGACCGCCAACCACCTCCACCATCTCGACATTATAGGCCTGATACTGGTCATCGACCTTCGCGACCTGAGCAAAGCGACCGGGGTCGGCGGGAGGCGTGGCAGCGCCCAGCATCACGCCCGTCATCGCCAGCAGGGGAAGACTTCCTACCATCAACATGCGGCCCTTCGTCACGGCATCCTCCCTCGATTTTGCGGGAGGCTAACCCGGCGCCTGCACGCCCACAAGTTGGCATGACCAATTTGGACAAACCAATCACAGCGGCGATGCACCCAAACCATGCGAATTTTGCGATTTTCCTTAGGAACAAAAGGGGCACTTGTGAATTTGCATTTCAAGGCCGCAATAATATCCAATCCGACAAAATATCCCGAAAATAGACGATCCCCGTACTATTCCCGAGGTTCGTTCAGCGTGATTTTGGATAGAATGAAAAGGAACAGGGAGTATCCAGCCATGAAGCCAATTCGTAGCGCTAGCAGCCCCCAAGCCCGCGTCGCCTTCACGCCGACCAGCAAGAAGGCCGGCCAGTGGGTCCAGACCCCGCACGGCTTCGTCAGGGTGGACAGTCCCGCCCCGAAACATGCCGAGTGAACGGATCGGCTGAACCGGCCAACTGAACCGATCTGACGGCCGGGCTTATCGGGCGGACAGCCCCTTGTTGCCGCCGTGCAGGCGCAGCTTGAGGCTGTTCTGATAATAGGCCACGGCCTGATATTGGCCGATCAGGACCGTCAGTTCGATCGGTTGCGCCTCGTCCAGACGCGCAGCCAGCACGGCCCAGGTTGCGTCGGCGATCATGGCGTCGCCATGCAGTTCCTCGACGGCGCGCAGGATCGCCCGGTCATGGTCGTTCCAACCCGGATCGGCCGAACCGGTCACGATCCGCTCCACCTCGTCCCGACCGATGCCGGCATGGCGCGCGATCATCACATGCTCGCCCCATTCATAGGGCGCCTGACAGAGCCAGGCGACGCGCAGGATCGCCATTTCCCGATCGCGCGCAGAAAGCTTGCCCTGCGTCAGCAGCGTGACGCCAACATCGGTCTGGCGGGCGAACAGCGCGGGATGGCGCATCATGGTGCGAATGATTTCGGGCAGACGCGCCAACACAACGGACATGTCGCCCTGCCCCTGCGCCTGGGCTTCGGTTACGTCGGTCAGCAGGTCCGCCTCGCGCGCGTCGATGCTCTGGTTGATGGCGATCATCTGCCGGATCAGCGGGTCGAGATCGGCGCTATATTCGTCGATGCTCAGCGCTTCGATGCGGGGCGCATCGCCCAATATCTGGGCATGGCGGCGCGCGATGCGGGCGGTTGCGGCCTCTTCGTCCATGCCCTTCCCCTGCGTTCTTCTGGCCGCGATGGGGTGGCGCGACGCCCCGGCTGTGTCAAACCGCCGGGGCGCTATCTGTCAGCTCAATATTCGCCGGGTTCCGAATGAAACTCGTGCCAGACGCCATTGAGGATGCCGAAGCCGACGGCCAGGCCGACGCCCAATATCCAGGCAAAATACCACATAGGTCGGATCCTTAGTAAAAGTCGGGGTTGAGGCGGATTTCCCGCTCGGTCACCCGGCCGAACATCACCTTGTAGGCCCAGGCCGTGTAGGCCAGCACGATCGGCAGGAAGATGACGGTGCAGATCAGCATGGTAAACAAGGTGCCGTGGCTGGACGAGGCATTCCAGGCGGTCAGGCTGGAACCCGGATCGATCGAGCTGGGCAGGATGAAGGGGAACATCGACAGGCCGACGGTGCTGATGATGCCGACATTGGCGATCGACGAGCCGGCAAAGACCAACGTGTCGCGCCGGCCACGAATGCCCAGCAGTGCCAGCACCGGCCCCGCAAAGCCCAGGATCGGCGCCAGCAGCATCCAGGGATGCGCCGCATAATTGTCGAGCCAGGCGCCCGCCGCCGCGACCGCGCCGCCCAGATGCGGGTTGGACGGGCCATTGGGATCGATCACGCCATCGACGCGATAGCCCATGCCGCTCCAGGCGACGAACAGCCCGCCGATGGCGAACAGCAGGATCGACAGGATCGCCGCGCCCTGACCATAGAGGCGCACGCGCTGCAGCACCGGCCCTTCGGTCTTGAGGCTGAGCCAGCCGGCGCCATGCAGCACCAGCATCGCGACCGACAGCAGGCCGGTCAGCAAAGTGAAGGGCGTGAAGAGGCCCAGCAGCGATCCTTCATAGAACATGCGCAGGTCGCCATCGAGACGGAAGGGCGCGCCGGCGAGCACATTGCCGACCGCGACGCCAAAGACGAGCGCGGGCACCAGGCCGCCCACGAACAGCGCCCAGTCCCAGCCGGCCCGCCAGCGGGCGTCCGGCTTCTTCGAGCGATATTTGAAGCCGACGGGCCGCAGGATCAGCGCCGACAGCACCAGGAACATAGCGAGATAGAAGCCGGAAAAGCTGACGGCATAGACGAAGGGCCAGGCGGCAAAGATGGCGCCGCCGCCTAGGATGAACCAGACCTGGTTCCCTTCCCAGGTGGCGCCAACGCTGTTGATGATCATGCGCCGTTCCTCGTCGGTCCGGCCGGCAAAGGGCAGCAGCGCCGCCGATCCCAGGTCGAAGCCATCGGTGAGGGCGAAGCCGATCAGCAGCACGCCCAGCAGCAGCCACCAGATGACGCGCAGCGTTTCATAATCGAGCGGAATGGTCATTGTCCTAACTCCGGTTGGCGGGCGTCATTCGGCGGGCACGGCGCGGAAATCCGGGGCCGGCTCGGCAGGGCTGTCAGGCCGCCAGGGGACATAGCGTTCCGGCCCCTTGGCGATGGTGGCGAGCATCAGCTTCACCTCGATCACCGCCAGGATACCGTAGAGCAGGGTGAAGCCGATGATGGTGGTCCACAATTGCGGCACCGTCAGGCTGGAGGCGGCAAGGAAGGTCGGCAGCACACCGTCCACCGCCCAGGGCTGGCGCCCGATTTCCGCCACGGCCCAACCGACCTCGATCGCGATCCAGGGCATCGGCATCATGAACAGGGCCAGTTTCAGGAACCAGCGCGCATCGAACCGCCGCATCGACGAGAAGGCAAAGGCGGTCGCGAAGAAGGCGATGAAGGCAAAGCCCAGCCCCGCCATGATGCGGAACATCCAGAAGATCGCCGGCACATTGGGCACGGTGCTCCAGGCCGCCTTCTCGATCGTCGCGGCATCGGCCTGGCGCGGATCCGCGATGAAGCGCTTCAGCAGCAGGGCATAGCCCAGATCCGCCTTGTTCCGCTCGAACGCTTCCCGCGCGACCAGGTCGTTGCGATCGACCTTCAGCGTCTCGACCGCATCATAGGCGATGATGCCGGCGGCAATCCGCACCTTGGCGGTGTCGACCAGTTGGTTGATGCCGGTGACTTCGCCGGTCAGGCTGCGGGTGGAGATGAGGCCCAGCACATAAGGCACCTTGATCTCATGCGTGGTCTCGCGCCCGCTGTTGGACGGCAGGCCGAACAGGGTCAGGCCGGCCGGTGCAGGCTCGGTCTGCCACATGCCCTCGATCGCGGCGAGCTTCATCTTCTGGTTCTCGGTCAGCGCATAACCGCTTTCGTCACCCAGCACGACGACCGACAGCGATGCGGCAAGGCCAAAGGCGGCTGCGACGGTGAAGGAGCGCTTGGCAATGGCGATATGCTTGCCCTTGAGCAGATAGAAGGCCGACACGCCCAGCACGAAGACGCTGGCGCAGACATAGCCGGCGCTGACGGTGTGGACGAACTTCGCCTGGGCGACCGGATTGAAGATCACCGCCATGAAGTCGGTCACTTCCATCCGCATCGTCTGCGGGTTGAAGGTCGCGCCGGTGGGATGCTGCATCCAGCCATTGGCGACCAATATCCACAGCGCCGACAGGTTCGACCCCAGCGCCACCATGAAGGTGGTGAGCAGATGGCCGCGCTTCGACAGGCGATCCCAGCCGAAGAACATGAGGCCGACGAAGGTCGCCTCCAGGAAGAAGGCCATCAGGCCCTCGATCGCCAGCGGCGCGCCGAAAATGTCGCCGACATAGTGCGAATAATAGGCCCAGTTGGTGCCGAATTCGAACTCCATGGTGAGGCCGGTGGCCACGCCAAGGACGAAGTTGATCCCGAACAGCTTGCCCCAGAAGCGGGTGATATCCCGCCAGATCGGGCGGTCCGTCATGACATAGACGCTTTCCATGATGACGAGCATGAAGGAAAGGCCCAGCGTCAGGGGCACGAACAGGAAATGGTATAAAGCTGTGAGAGCGAATTGCAGCCTGGATAATTCAACGACGGCCATGCTTATCATCGCGACCCCCTTTCTTCCCTGAACCAAGTTGGCTGGCGAAATATGGACGTGACGGCGCTACATCATTGAGACAGATCAAATTATATTCTGCCGCCAACCCTAAATGAACGGGACGCAAGGTCTAGCTAGGGAAAACCGCAGGCATGGGTTGGGTCATCGACATCATCGGCGCCGCTCTTTTCGCGGCGGGACTGGCGCAGGGCGTCAGTGCGCTGGCCGATGGCGGCGCGATCGGCTGGCTGTCGCCGCTGTTGCTCTTGGCGGGCGGGCTGGTGCGTGCGGCCGGGCTGATGCTGGCCCATGTCCAGGCGGTCCGGTCGGCCCAGCGCATCGTCGCCGCGCGGCGATCGACTTTGCTGCCCCGGCTGCTGGGCGGACGGCTGGCCCGGCCGCTGCTGGCGGGCGAGAATGCCACGCTGGCGATCGACCATCTCGCCGCGATCGAGGCGCATGGCGCCCGCTTCCTGCCGATCCGCAAGGCGGCGGTGCTGGGGCCGCTGCTGGTCGCCGCGATCGTTGCGACCGCAAGCTGGGTTTGCGCCGCGATCATGCTCGCGACCTTGATCCCCTTCGCCTTTGGCATGGTGCTGGCGGGCACGGCGGCGCGGGCGGCGGCGGAGCGGCAACTGGCGGCCTTGGCCGAATTGTCGGGCCTGTTCGTCGACCGACTGCGCATGCTGCCGCTGATCCGTCACCATGGCGCGCAGGCACGGATCAGCCGGCAGGTGGCGGGCGCCGCGCAGGAGGTGGCGACCCGCACCGGCGCGGTGCTGCGCATCGCCTTCCTGTCGGGTGCCGTGCTGGAATTTTTCGCGGCCCTCTCGGTGGCACTGGTCGCGGTCTATTGCGGTTTTGCGCTGCTTGGCCTGCTGCCCTTCCCTGTCACCGAAACACTGGACCTGCGCGCCGCGCTGTTCGCGCTGGCGCTGGCGCCGGAATTCTACCTGCCGATGCGCCGCTTGGCCGCGGCCTATCATGACAAACAGATGGGCGAAGCGGCGGACAAGGCGATCGCCGCCGCCCTGCCAGACGTGGACACCACGCCGCATCCGGCCAGCCCCCCGTTCGATGGCCTCCATCTCAAGGATTTGCGCATCGGCATCGGTTCGGGGATCGGCCCGGTCAGCCTGACGCTCAAGCCGCATGACCTGATCGCCCTCACCGGCCCGACCGGCAGCGGCAAGACCAGCATGCTCGCCGCGATCGCCGGACAGATTGACCCGGCCTCGGGCGAACTGTCTCCGGTCGATCCCGCCCGCATCGCCTGGGCGGCCCAGCGGCCGCTGCTGCTGCCCGGCAGCCTGGCCGACAATATCGCCCTCGCCCGCCCCGATGCCGACCGAGCCGAGATCGCGCAGGTTGCCGCGCGTGTCGGTCTGACGCCGATGCTGGCCGCGCGGCCCGAAGGGCTGGACCTTGCCATCGATCATCAGGGGGCTGGCCTGTCGGGCGGCGAACGGCGGCGCATCGGCCTCGCCCGCGCCATCCTGTCCGAACGGCCCGTTCTGCTCTGCGACGAACCCACCGCCGATCTGGATGCGGAGAGCGCCGCCGACATCATCGCTCTGCTGGTCGCCTTGTCGGCCGAGCGGGCGATCCTGGTCGCCACCCACGATCATCGCCTGACCGCCGCCGCGCGGATGGAGGTGATGCTGTGAACCCGATCCGGATCGCGCTCGACAAGGCGACAGGCTCCGCGATGCTGCTGCGCCGAGCGACGCTGTGCGCCGTCATCGCGGCGCTGGCCGGCATTGCCTTGCTCGCGCTGGCCGGCTGGTTCCTGACCGCCGCCGCCATGGCCGGCGCGGCCGGCACCCTCGCCGTGCAGGCGTTCAACTATCTGGTGCCCAGCGCCGCGATCCGGCTGCTCGCCATATTGCGCACCGTCTCGCGCTATGGCGAACGGCTCTGGTCGCATCGCGCCGCGCTCGAAGCCATGGGCGGCCTGCGCGCCAGCCTGTTCGCGCGCCTCGCCGCACAGGACAGCCGCACCGCCCTGCCCTTGTCCAGCGGCGACGCCGCCGCGCGGCTGACCGGCGACATTGACGCGCTGGAGGATATGGTCGTGCGCCGGCCGAGCCGGATCGCCGGATTGATGGCAGCGCTGGCGGGCGTGATGCTGGCGGCGAGCGGCGGCTGGCTGTCGGCCCTGCTGCTGGCGGTCATGCTCGCCGCCTTGCCGCTCTTGCTGCGCAGCCTCGCCCGCCGCCTGACCGAAAGCCCCGCACAGCAGGCCGCCGATGCGCTCGGCGCGCTCCGCGCCCGCTATGTCGAACTGGCCAGCGCCCGCGCGGAAATCGCGGCCTATGGGCTGGGGGACCGGGTGATGGCCGAACTGGCACCGCTCACGCGCCGGCTCGACCGGGCCCGCGCCCGCCTGTTCATCGGCGAAGGCGTGCAGGCCGCCCTGCTCGCGGCCTATAGCGCGCTCGCGGTCATGCTGGTGTTGCTCGGCGCCGATGCCCCCGCGCCGCTGGTCGCGCTTGCCTTACTCGCCAGCGCCGGCGCGGTCGAGGCGATGGCCGGACTGTCGCGCACCGCCTTCCGCCAGGCCAGCGTCGATGCCGGCCTCGCCCGGCTGGCCGCGCTTGATGCACTGCCGCTGGACGATGCGCCTGCACCATCCGCCGCGACAGCCCAAGTCATCCGATTGGGCGACGTCGAATTGCGCCCCGGTGCGCGCGTCGCCGTCACTGGCCGCTCCGGTTCGGGCAAGAGCCTGCTTGCGGAGGGACTGGCCGGGCTGCGTCCGGTTACGGCCGATGTCGCGCTTGGCGGCCATCCGCTGGCAGCCTGCTCCGGGGCGGCGCTGCGCGACCAGTTCGCCCTCTCGCACCAGGACGCGCCGATGCTGGCCGGCAGCATCGCCGACAATCTGCGCATCGCCCGGCCCGGCATCGATGCGGCCGATATGGCCGATGCGCTGCATGTCGCCTGTCTCGACCAGCGCATCGCCAGCCTGCCCGGTGGCATCGACTATCGGCTGGGTGAAGCCGGCGGCACCTTGTCAGGCGGCGAACGCAAGCGGCTGTCGCTGGCACGCGCGCTGCTGACCGGTCGTCCCTGGCTGTTGCTGGATGAGCCGACCGAGGGGCTGGACGCCGCGACCGAGGCGCTTCTGATCAGCCGGCTGCGCATCTGGCTCGACCGGACCGGCACCGGCCTGATCCTGATTTCGCACCGCCCCGCGCCACTCACGCTGACCGACCGACAGGTGCCGGTGTCGGCCATCGCCCCCCTGCCGGGCCAGGGTCTACCCGGAGTGGCAAGCGCGGCGTGAGGATGATAGGCTTTGTCTTGCAAGCGCTTAGCCACCGCCCGACACAAGAGGGAGATGTTCGTGCCGCCAACAATCCTCATCGCCACCGATCTGACCGCCCGCAGCGACCGGGCCTTTGACCGGGCCGTCGAACTGGCGACCGATCTGGGCGGTACGCTGCTCGTCGCCCATGCGCTGGACAAGGGCGATGCCGCCCATGTCGCCCGCGCCTCCGATCGCGCCAAACGGGTCATCGCCAAGCTGACCGAGGGCGTCGCCGCGCCGGTCGAACCGGTGCTGATCCAGGGCCGCGCGCCCGAAACCATCGCGGAACTGGGCAAGGAGCGGGGCAGCGCGGTGATCGTCGTCGGCCCGGCTCGCCACAATCATGTCGGCGACTTCATCCTGGGCACGGCGGTCGACTATCTGGTCCGGCGTTCGCCCGTGCCGGTGCTGGTGGTCAAGGAACGGCCGCGCCATCCGTATCGGCGCATCCTGATCGCAACCGACTTTTCCGACTGTTCGCTCCATGCCGTGCAGATGACCGCGATGCTGTTTCCCAAGGCGCGGCTCGATCTGGTCCATGTCTATGATGGCGGCTTCCCCTCCCGCCTCGATCCCGACCAGACCTTGGCCTTCGCCCGGTCGGAAGCGGAACGGGAAAGCGCCGAATTTGCCGCGCGTCCGGAACTGGCCGGCCAAGCCCGCCCCTTCCAGGTCGAACTGATCGAGGGACGTGCCGGCGAGGTCCTGCCAACCCTGATCGCACAGCGCGACATCGACCTGCTGGTGCTGGGCGCCCATGGTCGCAGCGGCTTCGTCCATGCGCTGATCGGCAGCCGCGCCTCCGAATTGCTTGAAGGCGCGCCCTGCGACGTGTTGATGGTGCGCAATTAGAAGGCGTCGATCTCCAACGCCATGATCGACGCTTCACCGGCGGCGATCGTGGCGGCCAGGCCCTGCGCCTGAGGCAGGACGCGTAGCGCGAAATAGTCGGCCAGCTTCAGCTTCGCCTGATGCAGCGGGCTGTTGCCCTGCGCGGCCGCCTGCGCCATGCGGGTCCACATCCAGCCCATCGAGACCAGCGCGAACAGGCGCAGATAATCGACTGCCGCCGCGCCGGCTGCATCCGTGTCCGCGCCCTGCAGGGCCGCCGTCGCCGTGCGCAGCGCCTCAAGCGCCGTGCAGGTGCTGCGCGCGATCACGCTCCCACCGGCCGCTTCCACATCGGCCGCGATCAGGGCGAAATAGCCTTCGACCACCGCGCCGCCCGCCATCGGCAGCTTGCGCCCGACCAGGTCCGCCGCCTGCACGCCATTGGTGCCTTCATAGATCTGGGCGATGCGCGCATCGCGCACATATTGTTCCATGCCCCATTCGCGGATGTAACCATGGCCGCCAAAGACCTGCTGCGCCTGCACCGCGCTTTCGAAGCCGAAATCGGTGAAGGATGCCTTCACCACCGGCGTCAGCAGCGCCACCAGCGCGTCGGACCTGGCGCGCTCGCCGGCATCGCCATGGTGCTGCGACCGGTCATGCTGCAGCGCGGTCCAGCCCGCCAGCGCGCGCCCGGCCTCCACGAAACTGCGGATATTGAGCAGCATCCGGCGGACATCGGCATGTTCGATGATGGCCACCGGCGCGCGCTGATTATCCGCGCTGCGACCCTGCAGCCGTTCCTTGGCATAGCCCGCCGCCTGCTGATAGGCAGCGCCAGCGATGCCCAGTCCCTGGATGCCGACCATCAGCCGCTCGGCATTCATCATCGTGAACATGGCGGCCAGGCCGCGATGCGCCTCACCCACCAGCCAGCCGGTCGCGCCGTCATAATTCATGACGCAGGTCGGCTGGGCATGGATACCCATCTTCTTCTCCAGCGCGCCGACCGACATGCCGTTGCGCTGATCGAAGGCGCCATCCGCGCCGGGCAGGAATTTGGGCACCAGGAACAGGCTGATCCCCTTCACCCCGGCCGGCGCATCGGGCAGGCGCGCCAGCACCAGATGGACGATATTGCCGCCAAAATCATGATCGCCCGACGAGATGAAAATCTTCGTGCCGGTCACCGCATAGCTGCCATCGCCCTGCGGCTCGGCCTTGGTTTTCAGCAGGGCAAGGTCGGTGCCCGCACTGCTTTCGGTCAACGCCATCGCGCCGGTCCATTCGCCGCTCACCATACGCGACAAATAGGTCGCCTTCAGTTCCTCGCTGGCATGGGCGGCGATCGCCTCGCAAGCGCCACGGGTCAGGCCGGGGAACAGGCCAAAGGACAGGTTCGCGGCCGACAGCATCTCGTCCAGCCACAGCTGCAGGATGAAGGGCAGCCCCTGCCCGCCATGGTCGGGATCGGCCGACAGCGCCGCCCAGCCGGCATCGGCAAAGTCGCGATAGGCCTGGGCAAAGCCGGGCGGCGTCCGCACCGCGCCGTGGATCAACTGGCTGCCATGCTCGTCGCCTTCGCGGTTGAGCGGCGCCAGGCGCTCGGCGCACATGCGCCCGGCCTCGTCCAGCACGGTCACGGCCAGGTCGGCGTCGACATCCTTGTTCAGCTCCGCCATCGCCTGGTCGAAGCCCAGCACCTCGCTCAGCAGGAAGCGATAATCGTCGATCGGCGGAACATAGCTGTACATCGAACCTCTCCAATATTGCTGCGGACCAGCTATACCAAACATCTGTTACAGTCAAACGCGCACGGTGTCCCTGCCGCTGCGACACGCCCCGCTGATGCCCTGACTATAACCGATCGTGGCGAAAAATGGCGACGATCTGCGCGGCGATCTGCGCCCGCGCCAGCCGGCCATCGCGATACCAGTCGGCCGCCGAATTGAGCTGGCTCAGCAGCAGCGTGCGATAGAGCGAGCGGTCGATGTCGACGGGCAGTGGCAGCGCCGCCACCAGATCCCGGAACAATTGCTCGAACCGGTCGCGGCGCGCCACAAGCTGATCGCGCACGCCATCCGGTACGGCGCGAAAATCATTCATCATCGGCATGGTCAGCGAATCCGCCGCCAACTGGATATCCAGCAGGCTGGCGCATGCTGCCTCCAGCCGCGCCCAGGGATCGGCCTGTGTCGCGACCGCCGCCGCGATCCGCGCCTCGGCCGCATCCAGCGCGCCATTATGCAGTTCGACGAACAGCGCGTCCTTCGACTTGATATGGTGGTAGAGCGATCCGCCCAGTACCCCGGCCTGCTCGCCAATGTCGCGCATCGACGTGCCGCGATAGCCCTTGCGCGCAAACAGTTGCGCAGCAATTTCCAATATCTGGCGGCGGCGGCCCGATCCTTCGTCGCGCCCGCCCGCCGATGCGGCATCCCCGATCGTCATGTCAGCGCGCTAGCACAGGGCGGGACCACAGGCCACGCCCCGTGCGATCGCTCCCGGCTCAGGCCGGCACCTTCTGGCCATAGGGCGCATCGGCGTCGCGCGCCGGGATCGCACCGCGCCGACCGATATTCCAGCCGGCCAGACGGTGCCCGGCCAATGCCGCCTCGGCCGGCGCAGCGCCGGTCAGCCGCGCATGCAGATAGCCGCCGTTGAATGCATCGCCCGCGCCGCTCGAATCCACGACATCGACGCGCGCCGGCGGCGGCACCAGCGCGCCACCGACCAGACAGCCTTCGGCGCCCAGCTTGACCACGATCTCGCGGCCCTCGCCCAAGCCCCAGCGGGCAGCGGCATCGGCGGCATCATCCGCCTCGCCCATTTCCACTTCGTCCGCCAGGGTCGGCAACCCGATGTCGCACAAAGCGATCGCCCGGTCGCGCCAGGCCCGCGCGGTCGCGGCATCGCTCCACAGGCGCGGCCGGTAATTGCCGTCGAAGGCGATCCGGCCGCCCCGCGCCTTCACCCGTTCGCACAGTGCCAGCAGCGCCTCGCGCCCGGCGTCCGGCAGGATGGCCAGGGTGATGAGCGAAAAATAGAGCAGGTCCGACTGAGCCGCCGCGTCAACCATCGCGCCGCTTTCGGGCAGGTCGAACATCGCCCGCGCCGCCGCTTCGCCGCGCCAATAATGGAAGCTGCGCTCGCCGGTCTCATCCGTCTCGATCGCATAGAGGCCGGTGGTCCGGCCGGGTGTGCCGATCAGCAGGCCGGTATCGACGCCTTCCGCTTCCCAAGCCTTGCGCAAATCCTCGCTCATCGGATCGGCGCCGATCGCGCTGGCAAAGCGCACCTTGTCACCCGCACGGGCCAGGTGGATCGCGGTGTTGATGACATCGCCACCATAGCGCAGGTTCCAGCCATCGCCGCTGCCCCGGCTCAGTTCCAGCATTGCCTCGCCGATGACGGTGATAGTCGCGTCGCTTGCCATGTGATCCTCTCTGATTGAAGCAGCGTCGTGCGGGGCCTGCCCCATGAAGTCAAGCCGTTGCGATCCCGTCCCATATGGCGGAACAGATTGCATCGTTCCGCGTTTGCCATAGGCAAAGATACAGGATCGAAAATGTCAGGGGCGGAAATGGGGACGACAGAGACAGGCCAGCCGGTCAACCGGTTCGAATTGCTGGTCCAGAGCGTCACCGACTATGCGATCTTCATGCTCGATCCGGCCGGCTTCGTCGTCAGCTGGAATAGCGGGGCGCAGCGCATCAAGGGCTACAGCGCCGACGAGATTATCGGCCAGCACTTTTCCGCTTTCTATACGGAGGAGGACCGCGCCGCCCATGTGCCCGCCGCCGTGCTGCGCACCGCCGAGGTCGAAGGGCGGTTCGAGGCGGAAGGCTGGCGCCTGCGCAAGGATGGCACCCGCTTCTGGGCCAATGTGGTGATCGATCCGATCCGCGATCCCGCCGGCCATCTGCTCGGCTTTGCCAAGGTTACCCGCGACCTCACCGAACGTCGCGCCGCGCAGGAGGAACTGCGCCGCAGCGAGGAACGCTTCCGCCTGCTGGTGCAGAGCGTCACCGACTATGCCATCTACATGATCGATCCGGTCGGCACGATCACCAGCTGGAACAGCGGTGCCGAACGGTTCAAGGGCTATAGCGCCGAAGAGATTATGGGCCAGAATTTCGCCCGCTTCTATTCGGAGGAAGACCGCATGGCGGGCCTCCCCTCCCGTGCGCTCGATACCGCCCAGCGCGAAGGCCGGTTCGAGGCGGAGGGCTGGCGCATCCGCAAGGATGGCACCCGTTTCTGGGCCAGCGTCGTGATCGATCCGATCCGCGATCCGGCCGGCGAACTGCTGGGCTTCGCCAAGATCACCCGCGACCTTACCGAACGGCGTCAGGCGGCCCAGGCGCTGGAGCAGGCGCGCGAGGCGATCTTCCAGAGCCAGAAAATGGACGCCATCGGCAAGCTGACTGGCGGTGTCGCCCATGATTTCAACAATCTTCTGGCCGTGATCGTCGGCAGCCTCGATCTCGCGCGGCAGCGTCTTGCGGCCGGCGCTGATATCAGCCGCTATCTCGACAATGCCATGACCGCCGCCGATCGCGGCGCCACCCTGACCCAGCGGATGCTCGCCTTTGCCCGCAAGCAGGAACTCAAGCTGGAACAGGTCGACTGCATCGGCCTGATCCATGGCATGGCCGATCTGCTCAAGACCACCATCGGCAGCAGCGTCGCGATCGAGACGCGCTTCCCGCTGTCGCTGCGCCCGGCCCATGCCGACCCGGCCCAGTTGGAACTGGCGCTGATCAATCTGGCGGTCAATGCCCGCGACGCCATGCCCGACGGAGGCCGCCTGTTGATCGAGGGCAGCGAAATCACCCTGGCGCTGGGCGACCAGCCCGATCTCGCCGCCGGCAGCTTCATCCGCCTGACCGTGACGGACGAAGGCGAAGGCATGGATGAGGCAACGCTGGCCCGCGCCCGCGAACCCTTCTTCACCACCAAGGGGGTGGGCAAGGGAACCGGCCTTGGCCTGTCGATGATCCACGGTTTCACCCAGCAATGCGGTGGCGCGATGACCATCGCCAGCCAGCCCGGCAAGGGGACCAGCGTATCCATCTGGCTACCCGTCGCCCTGATCGACGCCAGCAACGAACGGACAGCGATCCCGTGCGAACCAGACGAGCTGAAAACCGAACCGCTGGTCATCCTGGCGGTCGATGATGACGATCTGGTGCTGACCAATACCGCCGGCATGCTGGAAACGATGGGCCATACCGTGTTCCAGGCCGGATCGGGGCGAGAAGCGCTGCACATGCTGGAGCAGGGGCGCATCGACCTGGTCGTGACCGATCATGCCATGCCCGGCATGACCGGCGCGCAACTGGCCGACGCGATCGAGCAGGCCTATCCAGACCTGCCCGTGCTCATCATCACCGGCTATGCCGAACTGCCCGCCGATGCCAGCCGTCGCCTGCGCCTCGACAAGCCTTTCCGCCAAGCGGAACTGGCGATGATGGTGCATCGCATCCGCCACGACAGCGCTCTCCGCCGACTGGTTCCCATCGGCACGGACAACCATCCCTAAAGTCATCCCCGACAACATGTGACAGAATTTCACATATTTTCTTGGCCTTATGTCTTGCCATCGTCATGCGCATGCCCGATGGCAATTGCATCCTGACCGCCAGCAACTCCACCGGATCGCATGAACAAAGCCACACAGCCGACGCCGACATCGCATTTCTTCACATCCCTGCGGACGCGGCTTCACTATCTCGACTGGGGCAATCCGTCGGCACCGCCGTTGATCCTGGTTCATGGCGGCTTCGACCATGCACGCAGTTGGGACTGGACGGCCCGCACGCTCGCCCGAGACTATCATGTCATCTGCCCCGACCTGCGCGGTCATGGCGACAGCGGCTGGTCGTCGGACGGCTCCTACATGATGGCCAATTATGTCTATGACCTGGCCCAGCTGGTCGAATTGCTCGATCGCCGGCCGGTCACCATCGTCGGCCATTCGCTCGGCGGATCGATCAGCCTGCGCTACACCGGCCTCTACCCCGACAGCGTCGCGCGCGTGGTCGCGATCGAGGGGCTGGGCCTGTCGCCCGACCGCATCGCCGAACAGGGCAAACGCAGTACCGAAGAGACATGGAAGGGCTGGATCGACACCCGCCGCACCAATGCTCGCCGCTCGCCGCGCCATTATGCCACGATCGAGGCCGCGGTCGCCCGCATGCGCGAACGCAACGACCATCTGTCGGTCGAACAGGCACTGCACCTCACCCTCCACGGCGTGAACCGCAACGAGGATGGCAGTTATAGCTGGAAGTTCGACCCCTATCTGCACGGCGCCGCGCCCCAGGCCGGCACAGACGAAAATCTGCCCGACTTCTGGCGCCGCATCACCTGCCCGACGCTGTTGTGCCTCGGCCTCGACAGTTGGGCGTCAAACCCGGTCAAGGATGGCCGCATCGCCCATTTCCAGCAGGCCCGGCTGGTGGAATTTCCCCATGCCGGCCACTGGCTGCATCACGACCAGTTCGAGATGTTCGTCAAGGAACTGCGCGTCTTCCTGGCGGAGTGAGGCGCGTCCTCAGGCAATGAAGCCTGAAACCGCCGCCTGATATTCCGCCTTCAGCTGGGCAATGAAGGCGCCCGCCGGCTGCACCGCCTTGATCGCGCCAATGCCCTGGCCCGCGCCCCACACGTCGCGCCACGCCTTCTTGTCGCCGGCCAGGCTGGCGAAATCCATGTCGGCCGCCTTGGGCAGCTTGTCCGGGTCCAGCCCCGACGCGACGATGCTGGGGCGCAGATAATTGCCCAGCACCCCGGTGAAGACGTCGGAATAGACGATGTCGGCCGATGCGCTATCGACGATCATGTCCTTGTAGGCGTCGAGCGCGTTCGCCTCGGTCGTGGCGATGAAGGGCGACCCCATATAGCCAAGGTCCGCGCCCATCATCCGCGCCGCCGCGATCGACCGACCGGTCGCGATCGCGCCCGACAGCGCCAGCGGCCCGTCGAACCATTCGCGGATTTCCTGGACCAGGGCAAAGGGCGACAGCGTGCCGGCATGCCCGCCCGCGCCCGCCGCCACCGCGATCAGGCCATCGGCGCCCTTTTCGATCGCCTTCCTGGCAAAGACATTGTTGATGACGTCGTGCAGCACGATGCCGCCATAGCTGTGGATCGCCTCATTCACCTTCTCCTGCGCGCCCAGCGAGGTGATGACGATCGGCACCTTATATTTGACGCACAGCGCCAGATCCTCTTCCAGCCGCGCATTGGTGCGATGGACGATCAGGTTGACGGCAAAGGGCGCGTCCTGATCGGTCAGTTGCGCCCCCAGTTGCTGCAACCAGGCCTCGAACGTGCCGGACGGGCGCGCATTGAGCGATGGAAAGGCGCCGACGATGCCGGCGCGGCATTGGGCGATCACCAGTTCCGGCTGCGAGATGATGAACATCGGCGACCCGATCAGCGGCAGGGACAAACGGCCTTGAAGCGAAGCCGGCAGGGTCATGATCGGGGTCTCTCCTTTATCTGTCCGAACCGCGCTATCATCGCTCCGCGCCCGGAAAAAGGCCAAAATCAACCGTATTGCTCAAGCAATACAGTGATGCTATGATCCCGATCCAGGCCCGACAAGGAGTGCCCCAGAATGTATAGCGAGAGCGATCTGCAAGATGCCGTAGCGGCCGGCGCGCTGACGCCCGCCAGCGCCCAGGCGCTGCGCGACCATGTCGCCGGGCTGCGCGCCAGTTCGGTGGACGAGGAACATTTTCGCCTGCTGACCGGCTTCAACGATATTTTCGTCGCCATCGCCTCGGTGATCCTGCTGGTCGCGGTCGCGAGACTCGGTAGCGAGATCCGCCTCGGCATCACCACCCCGCACCAGCCCTCCTTCGTGTCCGGCCTGTTCGTCGCCGGCACCGCCTGGGGCCTGGCCGAATATTTCACGCGACGCCTGCGCATGGCGCTGCCTTCGATCCTGCTGCTGCTCGCCTTTGTCGGCGGCATAGCCTTCGCGGTTGCAATGGCGATCGGACCGATCATCCTCCACGGGCAGAATGATGGCGCGGGCCTGGTCGCCTCGCTCGCCGGCCTCAGCGCCGCGATCGCCGCCTGGTTCCACTGGCGCCGCTTCATGGTGCCGATCACCGTCGCTGCCGGTGCTGCCGGCGCGGCCGCGATCGTCGGCGGCCTTGCCATGTGGCTGATCCCGTTCAGCCAGACCCTTTTCTTCATCCTGCTGCTGGTCACCGGCCTCGCCATCTTCGCCCTCGCCATGCGCTGGGACATGAGCGATCCGGGCCGCACCAGCCGCCGCTCCGACGTCGCCTTCTGGCTGCACCTGACCGCCGCACCGATGATCGCCCATTCGCTGTTCCAGTTGCTGGGCATCAGCCATGGGCTGGTCGATGCGGGACAGGCCTTCCTGGTGATCCTGCTCTATCTTGCCTTCGGCTGGGTCGCGCTGGCGATTGACCGACGCGCACTGCTGGTCTCCAGCCTCGCCTATGTCCTCTATGCGCTCTACAGCCTGTTCCAGAAGGTCGGCACAGTCGACCTCTCGGTGGCGCTCACCGCGCTGGTGATCGGTGGCGGACTGTTGCTGCTCTCGGCCTTCTGGCACCGTGCCCGCGCCGCGATCGTCACCGGCCTGCCGCCGGCGCTCGCCAGCCGCCTGCCCTATCTCAATCGCGCAGCTGCCTGATCAACCCAACGAAAAGGGGCCGCTTCCTCCACAGGAAGCGGCCCCTTTTTCACACCCATTCCCGGTGATGTCAGTTCATCGCCAGGATCATGTTGCGCACCTGGGGATAGACCTGCTTTTCCCATTTGCTGCCGGAAAAGACGCCATAATGGCCAACGCCGGGCTGCAGATGATGGCGCTTCAAATGCGGCCGCAGGCCGGTGCAGAGGCTATGGGCGGCCGACGTCTGGCCAACCGCACAGACATCGTCCTTTTCGCCCTCGACCGTCAGCAGCGCGGTCTTGCGGATCGCGCCGGGGTTCACCGCCCGGCCATGGACCGTCAATTCGCCCTTGGCCAGCAGCATGCGCTGGAACACCATGTCGACCGTTTCCAGGTAGAATTCCTTGGTCATGTCGAGGACCGCGAAATATTCCTGGTAGAAGGTCTTGATCTTGTCGGCCTCGATCGTCTTGCCGTCGGCCAGCAACTGATAGAGTTCGCGATGCTGCGACCCGTGCCGTTCCATGTTCATCGACATGAAGGCGGACAATTGCAGGAAGCCGGGATAGACCTCGCGCCCGCGCCCGGCGTAGCGGAACGGCACGGTGGAGATCAGATTCTCCTCGAACCATTCGATCGGCTTCTCGTTCGCCAGTTCGTTGACCACCGTCGGCGCCGCGCGCGGATCGATCGGCCCGCCCATCAGCGTCATCGACCTGGGCGTCGCCGCATCCTCATCCTCGGACATCAGCGCCACGGCGGCCAGCGCCGGCACGCAGGGCTGGCACACCGACACCAGATGGGCGCCGGGGCCGATATCCTGCAGGAACTGGATCACATAATCGACATATTCGTCGAAACCGAAGCGCCCCGCTTCCATCGGCACGTCGCGGGCATTCTTCCAGTCGGTGATATAGACGTCATGGTCCTGCAACAGCGTCGCCACCGTGCTGCGCAGCAGGGTTGCGAAATGACCCGACATCGGCGCCACCACCAGCACCTTGGGCTGGGCGGTCTCGACATCGTCCTTCACGAAATGCAGCAGGTCGCCGAACGGCAAGTCGAGCACGATCTCCTCGCGCACCTCGACCTCGGCATTGCCGGTCTGGACGCGGTCAATGCCATAGGCCGGTCGCTTGTGGGTCATTCGCGCGCCCTGGAACACGTCCATCAGCGCGAACATGCGGCGCGGCATCGGCCAGTCGGCGACCGGACCCATATGGTCGCGCATCGCCAGCGCCATCTGCGCCCCGAAGCGGGCCGGGGCCAGCATGTCTTCCATGGCCTGGTAACCGTCGTAAAGCATTCGCATATTACCAAAACAACCTTGTTCAACCTGGAGGAGACGACTCGGTTCTTCCCTTAAACGCTATACATGCTTTTCATGTTGCACTGCATCATGAATGATGGAAAATAACATTCGGCATGTCTGCCAGGGAACCGCCCCTGCGATTTTGCGTTTGGGGGCCGGGAACCGTGTATCGGGAGAGCATGGATGGCCGTCGCGGAACTCACTCTATCCAGCAAGAACTATTCCTCCTGGTCGCTGCGCGGCTGGCTTTTGTGCCGGCTCGCCGGGCTGAAGGTGGAGGAAAGGATCATCGCTATCGATGATCCGGAAAATCGCGCCGAACTGTTGCTCTTGTCGCCATCGGTGCTGGTGCCGCGCCTCACCCATGAAGGGGCGAGCGTCTGGGACACGCTCGCAATCGCGGAATATCTGCACGAACTCTATCCCCAGGTCGGCATGTATCCCGCCGAACGCATCATCCGCGCCCATTGCCGGTCGGTCTCGGGCGAAATTCATTCGGGCTTCGCCAATCTGCGTTCTGCCCTGCCGATGAACCTCAAGGTGCGCCATGACCGCTTCCCGATCTTCTCGGGTGCCAAGCCCGATATCGAGCGGATCGAGACGATCTGGACCGAATGCCTCGACGCCTATGGCGGCCCCTGGCTGTTCGGCGAAAAGCCCACCGTGGCCGACGCCATGTTCGCACCGGTGGCGCAGCGCTTCCTCACCTATGCCGTGCCACTCTCACCCAGGTCGGCGGCCTATTGCGACACCATCAACGGCTGGCCGCTGATGCGCGAATGGATCGACGCCGCCCGCGCCGAACCCGATGATATCGAGGAACTGGATATCGAGTTCTGAAACGGCCCTTTCCCCCGCCCTGTGCGGGGGTTAAGGCACGGGGATGAAACACGCCCTCCCCCTCCTGGCCCTCGGCCTTGCCACCCTGTCCTTCCCCGCCAATGCCCAGACCGACCCGGCGAAAACCGATCCGGCCAAGCTGGAACAGTCGGTCCGCACCATGGCGTCCGACCTGTTCGAAGGGCGCGCGCCCGGCACCGTGGGGGAAGAGCGCACGATCGGCTATCTCGTCGCCCGCTTCGAGCAACTGGGGTTGGAGCCGGGTGGTCCCGACGGCCAGTGGGTGCAGACCGTGCCGCTGCTACACACCCGCCTTGGCCAGTCGGAAAGCCTGTCGGTCGCGCAAAATGGCGCCGCCACCCCCTGGACCTTCGGCAAGCAGGTTTATCTCTCCACCCTTCAGCCCAAGGACAAGGTTGCCGTCGCCAATGCGCCGATGGTCTTTGTCGGCTATGGCGTCTCCGCCCCGGAACGCGGCTGGGACGATTTCAAGGGCGTCGATCTGAAAGGCAAGATCGCCGTCTTCCTGATCAACGACCCGGACTTTGAAGCCGCGAAGGGCGAAGACCCGTTCGGCAAGTTCGGCGGCAAGACCATGACCTATTATGGCCGCTGGACCTACAAGTTCGAGGAAGCCGCCCGGCGCGGTGCGATCGGCGCGCTGATCATCCATGATACGCCGGGCGCGGGCTATGGCTGGAATGTCGTCACCAGCCCCGGCGGCGAGAATTACGACCTCGTCCGCCCGGCCGACAAGCTGACCAGCCTGCAGGTGCAGGGCTGGGTCGAGGGCGAGGCGGCAAAGGCCCTGTTCGCTGGCGCCGGTCAGGATCTGGCCGCGCTGCGCAAGCAGGCCCGCTCAGCGAAATTCAAGCCGGTCGAACTCAAGGGCGCCAGCTTCTCCGCCGCCTTCCCGGTCACCCAGGAAGTGGTGAAGAGCGCCAATGTCATCGCCCGCATCCCCGGCGCCAAGCGCCCGGATGAGACGGTCATGTATGGCGCCCACTGGGACGCCTATGGCAAGGGCGCACCCGACGCACAGGGCCGCATCTATCGTGCCGGCGCCAATGACGACGCGCTCGGCATGGCCGGCCTGTTCGAGATAGCCCGAACCTTCAAGGCCGGCCCCGCCCCCGATCGCTCGATCGTCTTCGCCGCCTGGACGGCGGAGGAACGCGGCCTGCTGGGGTCAGAATTTTATGCCCAGAACCCGGTCTACCCGCTCGACAAGACGGTCGCGAACCTCACCATCGACGTGCTCCAGACCGCCGGCAAGGCCAAGGACGTGATCCTGATCGGCAAGGGCCAGAACGTCCTCGAGGACGATCTCGCCAAGTTCGCGGCCAAGCAGGGTCGCGTCATCACCCAGGAAAGCCTGCCCGAACGCGGCCTCTTCTACCGCGCCGATCATTTCTCCATGGCCAAGCGCGGCGTGCCCGTGCTGCTGATGATGGGCCTCGCCGGCGCATCCGACATGATCGATGGCGGCCGCGCCGCCGGCCAGGCCTGGATCGATGCCTATACCGGCAAATGCTATCACCAGGCCTGCGACGCGGTCGACGATACATGGAAGCTGGACGGCGCCGCGCAGGATGTCGACCTGATGTATGACATCGGCCGCGACCTCGCCTTCTCGGCCCGCTGGCCCGAATGGAAGGCCGGCTCCGAATTCAAGGCCATCCGCGACAAGAGCGCGGCGGTCCGGAAGTAATCCCCTTCTACTCCCCTCCCTTTTAAGGGAGGGGCCGGGGGTGGGTGCCTCCGCAGGAGGCTCACTTCGTTCGCCACCCACCCCTTGATCCCCTCCCTTGCAGGGAGGGGAGATACTTATGCAGCGCTCAACCGATACAGTCCCGCCCCATGCGGCGGCAGCGTCACCGCAATCCGGTCCGCCTGCGGCCCCAGCGCCTGCCCGACCCACAGGTCGCGCACCGCCACCGGACCGTTCAGCCCCAGATCGCGCAGCCTGATCCAGACCTCGCGTGGCTTGTCGCTGACGTTGAACAAGGCGACATAGCGATCCGCGCTCCCTTCCGCCTTCGCCGACCAGATGCGCCCGCCATCCTCGATATAATGGGGCTGGTTGTCATGGCTCGCCTGATTGACCGCGATCACCTCCTTGTTGGTCAGCAGCGCCAGCGTCGCCGCGTCCAGATGCCGCAGATCGCCGCCCATGATCAGCGGCGACCGCGCGATCGCCCACAGGGTCATCAGCGTCCGCTGCTCGTCCGGCGTGAAGCGCGTATCCCGCTCGCCCAGCGCCAGCCGCCCCAGCGGCAGCATGTCCGCATCCGGCCATGATCCCGGCCCACGATAGGGCGTCCAGTTTTCCAGCCGGGTGAACTGCGCATCCAGCATCGCCCAGTCATCCCAGAAATCGTCGGAAATGCGCCACATCTGCGCATATTTGCGGACATGGTCGCCGCGCATCACCGGCGTCTCGCCCGGTGAAAGGCTCAGGATGATCGGCCGCCCGGTCGCAACGATCGCCTTGTGCGCCGCCTCGATCTCCGCCGCATGAGCGTCATAGGGCCGGCTCATATCGTCCATCTTGACGAAATCGACGCCCCAGTCGGCATAGAGGCGGAAGATGCTGTCGTAATAGGCCTGCGCGCCCGGCCGCGTCATGTCGACGCCATACATGTCCGGGTTCCAGCTACAGATGCTCTTCCTGTCGGCAATGTCCGCCGCGCGATATTTCGTCCCCAAGATCGGCAAATTCTGTTCCACCGCCGCGCGCGGAATGCCACGCATCACATGGATGCCGAATTTCATGCCCAGCGCATGCACTTCCTTGGCAAGCTGGGTGAAGCCCTTGCCCCCGACGCTGGAGGGAAAACGGTTGGGCGCCGGGATCATCCGGCCATAACCGTCCATCGCCGGCCTGGGCTTGGCGTTGTAGGTATAGCTCGACGCCTCGGGCTCATACCACTGAATGTCCACGGTGAAGATGTCATAGCCGAAGGGCAGCAGCTTTTCCGCCATGATCCCGGCGGTCTCGCGCGCCTGCGCCTCGGTGATGGTGGTGGCAAAGCTGTTCCAGCTATTCCATCCCATCGGCGGACGCGGCGCCAGCACCGCTTTTCCCGCTTCCGCCGGTGCTGCCCCCGCCCGCACTGCGCCAGCAGCCGCAAGCCCCGCCACGCCGCCCGCGAGCATATCGCGGCGGCTAGCCTTCCATGTCATCCTCATCATTTGTCGGAGTTAATAGGAAGGCGACAAAAATAGCAACAGCCGTTCGTTTCGAGCCTGTCGAGACATCCGGCTCCAAGCCGCCTGGACAAGTGCGCCAGCCGCCGAAATGGCCAAGATTGACGGGGAACGGCCTCTTTTCGTTCGTCATTCCCGCGAAAGCGGGAACCCATCTCCCAACGACGCGTCGGGCGGCTAGGCCGGGAGATGGATCCCCGCCTGCGCGGGGACGACAAAATGGGGTGGCTAGGCGATGGTCCGGTTTGGAGGAGATAATCGACCATAGCTGACGCTGCGCGAAGAAAAATCGTTCGGCAACATTCACCCCAAGTCGGTCGTTCAGTCTAGCGCCGCTCTGGTGCGAAGAAAGGACAGGTATCGTTGATCTTCGGTGGCAAACAATTCCGCTCCAGCACCCATATAAGCCCGCATCAACTCGTCGGCAGCGCGATCATGCTCACCCATATCGAGTAGCACCTGACCCAGCCTAAGAGTCCGTTTGGAAAATCAGGGGTGAACGTTTCGGCGTAGGAGATTGCCGCCCATGGCGACGAGGATCATGGCCTGCGAGACGTCGATGCGCTTCTCGTAATCGCGGACCAATCGGCGCCATCGGATCATCCAGCCAAAGGTCCGCTCGACGACCCATCGTCGGGGCAGAACCTTGAAGCCCTGCTGCTGATCGCTGCGTCGAATGACCTCGACGACGAAATCCAGATAGCTTGCCTTGTCCATGAGCTTGAGGCGGTCATAGGCGCCATCGGCGAAGAGATGTTTGATCCAGGGCCAGCGGCCATCGAGGATGGCCTGGGCACCCGCGCTGTCCGAAATGTCCGCAGTGGTCAGGTTGACCATCAGCAGCCGCCCATCGGTATCGACGGCGATATGCCGCTTGCGCCCGACAACCTTCTTGCCTGCGTCGAACCCACGCTTTTCTGCTGATGGCGCCTTGACCGACTGGCTGTCGATCACTGCTGCGCTCGGACTGGCCTCCCGACCTTGGCGCTCGCGATCGAGCATCAGTTCGATGTCGTGGATTGTCTGGAACAGGAACCTGCGAGCCAGTTCCCGGAACCAGCCATAAACCGTCTGCCATGCCCCGAAATGGATCGGCAGCATCCGCCAGCCACAGCCCGACCGAACAAGGTAGCGCACGGCGTTGATTACCTCGCGAAAATCCACCTCGCGTGGGCGGCCCCGGCGCCCCGGCTTGGGCATCAGGGGCGCCAGGCAATCCCATTCCTCATCGGTCAGATCACTGGGATAGCGCTTCGTCTTCTTGGCAATCTGGGCCATGCGCCCTCGGCTCTGATGGGTCCACATCCAGAGCCTGAATCAGACGCAGAGCCTCGCGACAACCCCCGCCGCCGATTTTCCAAACGGTGTCTTAGATGAAGGAATGGATTGCCTACCGCGTCGGGACAAACCATCGCGTATTCCAGCGCCTCTTTCGCTGAGGTGTTGTAGTTTGCGAGAAGCGCCGCGTCACCGATTGCCGCCAGTATCCAAGTGGACGCATTCCATTGGCTCTTTGGTTCGGGAACGATCTCCCATGCTCGATTATATTCGGCGATGGCTTCTTCATACCTTCCAGCAGAGGCGAGTGCATCACCATCGGCGCAAAAATGCTGGATCGCGTCATGGACGGTCGATGATAGTTCTGCGGTCGTCATTACGACTAAGGGTAGTCGGATGCTGCCCATCACTCAATGACTGCTTTCCACCAGATTTGGCTATTCGGCGTTCGACCTGCCATTTTGATGAGCGGCAGGTTTCGGGATGCGGATAGCAATGATCAAGTGCCTGCGTCTGGTCGCAAGCCGCCCTACCCACATCCGTCATGCAGGGCTTGACCCGGAATCCCGCTTTTCGACGCTATAGATAAAAAAGCGAGACACCGGCTCAAGGCCGGGGTGGCGATGATGGTCAGGGCTGCTCTTGGTCGCTTTCAGACCATCCTCCCCTGCAAGGGGAGTTCAAGGGAGACCCGTGTCTCCCTTGAACTGGCCGTAGGCCAGACGGAGGGATCTCCCCCTCTTTATAGGGCGCGTGCCTCCACCACCTCATAGTCCCTTCCGCAGAGTTGCGTGCCTCTGCGGAGCCTCGCAGGGGAGGAACTTACCGCCGCAAATGATCGTCAGCCTTGAAAGCCCGACGCCCGCATTGCCGCCGCGCCACCCCGCCCCTATCCGCACGCCACCTTTCTCCCTATCTACCGCTCATGCACCGCCTGTTCGTCGCCATCCGTCCGCCCGCCACGATCCGCAGCCAGCTTCTGGCCCAGATGGCCGGCAGCCCAGGCGCGCGCTGGCAGGATGATGGCCAGTTGCACCTGACCCTGCGTTTCATCGGGGAAGTGGATCGCCATCTGGCGGACGATATCGCCGATGCGCTCGCCGGCGTCCGCTTCCAGCCATTCGCCATCGCGCTCGCCGGCACCGGCTATTTCGACCGGCGCGGCGTGGTCGACACCTTATGGGCCGGGGTACAGCCGCGCGATCCGCTCGCCCATCTTCATGCCAAGGTGGATCGCGCCTGCATATCGGCCGGCATCGCGCCCGAAGCCCGCGCCTATCTGCCGCACATCACCCTCGCCCGCTTCAGCCGCCACGGCGGCGATATCGCGCCTTTCCTGGCGCTGCACGCCGGCCTTGTATCGCCCGCCTTCACCGTGGACGAATTCAGCCTCTATGAAAGCCGGCTCGGCCATGCCGGCTCGAGCTATCACGCGGTCGAAACCTATCGCGCAGACGGTCATCCCGGCGCCCGCGACGATTGACGCGGACACCGGGGCAATCAGGCCTCAGCCAACGCTCAGCACGCCACAGGCGACGCGGCCGCCCGCATTACCGGTCGGGTCGCTCTTGTAGTCGTCGGCCTGGGCATGGATCACGATGGCCGCGCCATCGGCATCCAGCAGCGGCGTCGCGCCGTCGCTGATCGCGCCGCCCGGCACCACATATTCGATCTCGCCGCTGCCGTCGGGCTTGGCCTGCATGTTGGGCATGTCGCCCATATGCATGCCCTGCGGATTATCCTTGCCATGCTGATGGCTGGTCGGGTTCCAATGGCCACCCGCGCTGGTGAAGTCCGGCCCCGTGCAGACGCCGGTAGTGTGGATATGCACCGCGTGGATGCCCGGCGTCAGCCCCTGCGCCTTGACCACGACATGCAGGCCATCGCCTGCCTGGGTCACCACGGCGGTGCCGCGCGCGCTGCCATCGCCAGCGGCCAGCTTGGCCTTGGCGGTCGGCGCGGCGGGCGCGCTCTGGCTGGTCGCGGCACAGGCCGTCACGGCAGCGAGCAGAGGCAGGGCAAGGAACAGGGCGGCGGTCTTCATGGCAAACTCCCGATCACGGAAACAACTGCGCGAACGCGGCAGACGCGTCTTTGTTGCCGATCCGATCCGGTTTGTCATGACCCTTCTGCATATCGTTCGCAATAAAAGCAGGGGGATAGCATGGCATTCGTCTTGATGCCCCTCCTTCACCGACCCAAAGGGCTGTCCGGAGGCAATAGCCTGAGATCGCGATGTGTCGCATGTCAGGCCCCAGCCCGGTAGCAATGCAGATCGCAGCGTTATCGGTTCGCCCCGGCAAATAGCTGGCCGGCCATGAGCGCAGACATGATCAACCGCCCATGCGCCGATCGTCTACGCTGCCCAGCACATGACATGCCGGACAGATATCCATTCCCCCCGGATCGCAACAGACTCCAACGCACGACAGGTCAGCGCCCGACAGCCCAGCGCGCGCGACGCAGGACAAGAAAAAGGGGCCGATCTTGCGACCGGCCCCTCTTCATATTCCATCCCGAAGGACGGAAATTTCTTACTGACCCGAACCCGGACCGTAGCTGATTTCCACGCGACGGTTCTGGACTTCGCGAACGCCGTCCGCGGTGTCGACGCGCGGCTTCGATTCACCGAAGGCCTGGGTGGTCATCACGCCGTCAGGGATACCCTTCGAGGCGAGATAAGCCTTGGCGGCGTCAGCGCGACGCTGCGACAGACCAACGTTGTACGAGGCTGCGCCCGAACGGTCAGCGTGACCGGCCAGCATGACCTGGGCGTTGCCGCAAGCGCTGTAGGCCGAAACCGCGTTGTCCAGAATGGTGGCGGCGTCAGGCGTGATGTCCGACTTGTCCCATTCGAAGAAGACTGCGCGAACGCGGCAGACGCGTCTTTGTTGCCGATCCGATCCGGTTTGTCATGACCCTTCTGCATATCGTTCGCAATAAAAGCAGGGGGATAGCATGGCATTCGTCTTGATGCCCCTCCTTCACC